>CAMWXF010000270.1 GCA_947178115.1 uncultured Lachnospiraceae bacterium | reverse complement strand
TACTGTATCTGGAGCGGCAGATACCGCGGGCAGTCATATTGGATCTGATGCTTCCTGGTATGACGGGGGAAGAACTTCTTGCTAAGATCAAGGAATTGGATTCCGGCATAGCTGTCATTATCGCTTCGGCCAAAGAGGATGTACATACAAGGGTAGATTTGCTTCGGGCAGGGGCCGACGACTATGTGGTGAAACCTTTTGACACGGAAGAGTTATTAGCGAGATTGGAGGTGGCGTTTCGAAAGAACAGCAGAAACGTACAGGCCGGGAACAGGAGTGATAGGCTTTCCTTTAAGGATATCGTCATGGAGCCGGACCGGTTCCGGGTCACGGTGTCAGGACAGGAGATCGCACTCACCAGAAGAGAATATCTGATCTTAGAGCTGCTCATGTCTAATCCGAATAAAGTTTTTACCAAAAACAACATATATGAGTCTGTATGGAATGAGGAATTTGTGGGAGAGGATAATGCCGTTAATGTGCATATCAGCAACATCAGGCAGAAGCTTGCGAGAATAAACGGTGAAGAGACTTATATACAAACAGTCTGGGGAATCGGATTTAAGATGAAAACTTTATGATTTCTTTAAAATTTTCCTAATGTTTCTAAAAGTCTGCCTGTTAGACTTAATTACAGTAACAGTGTTACGAAACAAAGCACTATGACAGCGGGGAATCGGCAAGTAGTTATCTATGCATGGAAAGTGTGGGGAAGGGACAGCTTGTGAGATGATGAATTAGTTGAAATAGTGCAACGCAAATACGGGAGGCGGAATGAAATGGGATTGGATGAAACAAGGGAATATGTTTTGAGAACAACGAAACTTACCAAGACCTACGGAAAGCATAAAGCGGTAAATGCCGTAGATATGCATGTAAGAAAAGGTGACATCTACGGTTTTATCGGCAAGAATGGTGCGGGCAAATCTACCTTTATGAAGATGGTGGCCGGGCTTGCTTCGCCGGATGAAGGTGAGATTGAACTTTTTGGCAGTCATGATGTGGAGAAACAGCGCATGCGCGTCGGTTCTTTGATTGAGACACCGGGATTGTATTATCAAATGACGGCGGCGGAGAACCTGGAAGTCTTACGGCGCGCATATGGTATTACTGATAAGGGGATCATAGAGCAAATGTTAGTTCTGATGGGCTTGGAGGATACCGGAAAGAAGAAAGTCGGTAAGTTTTCCATGGGAATGAAACAGCGTCTCGGCATTGCCGCCGCACTGTTAAGAAGTCCGGATTTTCTCATTCTGGATGAGCCGATCAACGGATTAGACCCACAGGGAATCCGTCAGATCAGGGAACTGTTAGTTCGCCTGAACAGAGAAAAAAATATTACAATGATGATATCCAGCCATATCTTAGGGGAATTGTCCAAAATCGCGACGGCATACGGCGTTATCCGGGATGGAGAACTGGTAGAAGAATTTGATACGGCAGAATTGGACAGAAGGTGCCGTAGATGCCGGAAACTTGTGGTGGACAATGTGGAGAAGGCGGTCAATGTACTGGAGGAAGAACTTCACATGAAAGAGTTCGATGTGCCGGACACGTCCGTGATACGTATCTTTGAGCGCCTGGATGATATTTCGGAGATTAATCACCGGCTGCTGTCTGCGGGAGTTGAGATTAACGAGAGTTATCTGGTGGGACAGGATCTGGAGAGCTATTTTATGGAGCTGACGGGTGATGATCAGTCATCGCGGAGCGGACAGACGCTATGACGCGGATCAGCCTGTGTTGCATTTGTGAGCTGTTTCATGAATAGAGAGAAGAAAGGATGGATATGGTCATGATCAATTTATTAAGTTCTGAAATATATAAATTAAAGAAAGGCATGTTGTTCCGCCTGATGGCGGCATTAACGGTATTGCTGACACTGTCGCAATACGGTTTCTATATGGTCTTTGAGGTAATTATGGAGGGAGAGCCGGCCAAGGAGCAGGCCGCTATGATGGAAAGAATGAGGAATATGGACATGCTTGATATACTTCATTCGATGTTCGGGAGCTGCAATGCTATTATTTTTGTCACGATTTTTGCCTGTTGCTTTGTAATCAATGATTATAGCAGCGGAATGGTTACAAATTATGTGGGTAAGGGGTATAAGCGGGAAGAAGTGTTTCTTGCAAAATTTTTGGCAACACAGTTCGGCGCGGTGATGTTGTATCTGCTGACAGCCCTGACTGTGCTTGCGGGCGGAATAGTGTTTATGGGTACGGATGGATTAAACGCAGCTTTTTTCCATGATTTCGGTAATTATCTTGCCCTGCATATTCTGTATCTGACCGGATATACTGCAGTCATCATTCTGGTATGTACGATGGCAAGAAATATGGCGGCAGGGATATTGATCTCAATTCTGGGAATCATGTTGTTCGCCAACTTCATCGCACAGGGAATCGATCTGGTGCTGAATTCTCTTAAGATAGAGATTGGGATATCGCAGTATTGGATTGTGACAGTGATCGAGAGCTGTCCGGTCCGGGACATTCCCTCCGGGTTCGTCACCACTTCCGGCATTGTGACGGGGATGTGGCTGGTGGTTTCCATGATTGCCGCCATGCTGTGGTTTGAAAAACGGGATGTCAGGTAGGAGAGAGGATTCAAAATAGGAGGACTGCCGTATGGGATATGGATTGGCGGGTATATTTGCTATAGCAGCGCTTGCGTTCGGAATACGGTTATGGTATTACAGGAAGCAGATCAATTATCTGCTGAGTCAGATGGAGCTGCTGGAACAGGAGGATACGAATTATCGGCTATCCTCCTATTGCCGTGTTGGAAAGACAGAGCAGTTGATCTGTGAGCTTAACCGCGTAATACAGCTTCAACGTGACAGGATGACAGCGCTGAAAAAGGGGAACAGGAGCTATCGGGAGAGTATCATAAGCATTTCCCATGATATCCGTACACCGCTTACCAGCGCGAAGGGATATATTCAGATGCTTCTTAAGGAAAAAAATCCGAATGTAGAAAAACAGCGGAAGTATATGGAGAATATAGATCGTCGGATCGACGACGTGACGGATATGCTGACGCAGCTTTTTGAATATGCAAGGATCGAGGCGGACGAAATCGTTTTTGACAGTGAGCGGATCAATCTGTGCAATCTGATGGCAGATGTACTGTCTGTGTTCTATGAAGATTTTGCCGGGGCAGGCTGTGAACCGGTGATCACGATCAGCGAGACACCGTGTTATATCTATGCGGATAGACACGGAATGAAGAGGATTTTAGAGAATCTTATTAAAAATGCCCTGGTACACGGAACCGGCGATTACAGGTTTTCTTTGGAAAAAAGAGGGAATGCTGTAGAAATAGCGGTATCGAACAGAACGGACAGTATAGAAGAAGCGGATATGGAACGGATTTTTGACAGATTCTATACGACAGATCTGTCACGTACACGTAAAACTACGGGACTGGGGCTTGCTATTGTCAAAAGATTTACGCAGAAAATGGGCGGCAGGGTAAGCGCCGAACTTCAAGAAGGTATTTTTACGATAAGACTAATTTTTTCGGAAT
>CAMWXF010000269.1 GCA_947178115.1 uncultured Lachnospiraceae bacterium | reverse complement strand
CGTGGCATCCATAACATTTTGCCGGATAATATAGACATTGACCGGAAGTTTATCTTTATTCTCTATTATAATCTTATCATCATTGAGTGTGTCATATCTGGGTGCATAGAAAAGATATACGCTCTTTAACTCAATGGGATTGCCATCTTCATCCAATGTCTGCGCGTTATTGAAGAATGTCTTGTCCTTGGTGGTATAATCCCAGTATTCGGGAGGCAGTACATTAAGCGCAAGTGCCGACTCGAGTTTATAGTCATACCTGATCTTCACCACAGTCGTCATGACACCTGCCTGGTCTTCCTGCTCGATCTTTAACGTAATCGTCCGCTCCAGCTCACCCCCGAACTCTTCTGCTGTCCATTTATGTCCCGTAATACTTTCGGGATACTGGCGGATCGCATAGATCTTGTATACTTCCTCATCATCGCCGTTGGTGTTGATTACATTCCTGACACGCTGGATATATGTGGCGCTGTCCATGGCGCTGACCGTATTCATGAACAGAACTTCTGTATTTTGATTCTGGTCATAATACAGGTCGGCCGCCGATACCCGCTCCGGATTCAACGTGACACGCACATCAAACATATTCATTCCGGAGTCATCATTGATGATCCCATTACGTTCAAACACATAAATTCCAGGATCATCCACATTTGTCTCATCCGGTTGCGTCACAACAGTATAATTTGTGTCATTCAGCAGATCTTCCAGTTTCTCCTTCTCGAACATCTCCATCTCATTCTGCGCAAGCGTCGTCGCCCGCATGAGGTGCCTGCTCTTGGCATTGACCCGGTGCGATGAGACAAATCCACGAAGAAGCGGCACAATAATGATCGCCAGAATGGCAACTGCAATCATAAGCTCCAGTAATGTAAAACCTTTATTACTCTTCTTCATTTTGTCTCCTCCTCTCCGGCTGTATGTGCCTTTTATATCATCACGCATGTTATTATGCTTACACTTTACGAACCGTACCGTGTTATCCGCGCCTTACTCTTCGCCTTCCGCGTCTGCCGTTTCGCCTTCCGTATCTTGGTCCTGTCCTCCTTCGGACTGTACCGCACTGCCGTTCAAGACACCGAAGATATTGGTGGTTCCAGTAGAGACACCGGAAATATTCTGCTCCACATAAGGTACATCCGTTCCGGTCAGATAGAAAAAGTCTAACTTCATATTACCCGTCAAATATCCGTCTTGGCCTGTCGTGAAGGTAACTCCGGTAACAGACTTTCTGGAATCCATTCCGTATATATAATTCAGTACATTTTTCAGACCGTTATTGGTTGTCGTAAGCCCGACCGTAGTTTCCAGCCTGTACATGCCGATACCATCGTCCTGAAGCTCATACCCTTCTTCCGTGGTAAGCGTCCCGGCATACGGTACGAGCTCTGCCGCCTGCAGGCTGACAGTAGGCACCCGCGCATCATTCGCATCAACTAGTTCCATGTTATACAGATACATAACCTGATCTTCTACTCTGACCCCTGACGCAAAGCTGTCAATGATGAGGTCATCAGCAGCCTTCATCAGCTCTATGGCTGCAGCATATTCCGGTTTCTTTCCGTTAAGGATCTCCAGACGGTCTACCGTCTGCTGCAGTTCCTCATTCTGTGTGTTGATCTCCTGCGCCTTCGTCGTATTACTCTTATAGATCAGCTGCCATGAAAGAACCAATGCAAGGATTCCGAACACGATCAGCAAAAGCATTATTTCATTCTTCTTCATCAGTTCTTCCTCCTACTCTAAAATATCTTCATCAGATGATGAACTATCGGTGCTCTCTGTCAGATCCGGTACCGCCGGAGTCGGTGTGGGAGCGCTTAATCCGCCCTTATACTGCACCTGGACCGTGAAGCTTACCTTTGGCTCTTCCTCCTGTACTTCCCCGTCCATCACGGCGCCTGTGTCCGTCATACTGGTAACCTCTACTCCGGCTACGCTCTCGAAGGTACGGAACTCCTGAACCAGCTTCGCCGCTTCCTTCTTATCCGCAACCGTCACCGACAGGCTCACGCCGTTTACATCCGCGTTAAAAGCAAGCACATTCAAAGACGCCGGCATCTTATGCTGCATCTCTTCAATAAAACTCACCAGATCATTATTCAATGTCACAGTATTGCTCTCGAAATATGTAAGCTTTTCAAATGTATATTTCTGCTGCAAATATTCCTTATAGATGTCCTCCGCTTCCGCCAGCTCCGTAATCCGGTTATTCAGCCGGGTATTCTCATCCTGTGCCGACTTCAGACTGAGATAAGAAACCCCTGCCAGAACTCCCGCGCCTATGAATGCCGCTACCGTGAAGAGGATCGCGACCTTCAACCTGTCCTTCTCGTCCGGGAGCAGTTCCATCGATTTCTTATCTTTCTCCTTCTCACCCATGAAACCGATGGGCGCCAGTGATGCGCCGATACAGGTTAAGAATTCGCCGAAGCTCTTGTCTTTAAAATATTTTTCAATATGTAAGCCTTTGATCTCCCGAAGCGGTTCCAGCGGTATCTCAATGGCGTTGGAGATCAGTTCGGAAAGCCCGTTAAAATCCCCGCCAAAGCCGGACAAGTAAGCTTTCTCTATGACAGCGCCGTTATTACGTGAGAAATAATCCACAACACGCGCTATGCCGCTGACCAGATAGCTGAGGGACTGCGCAAGCTCGTCGTTCAGGCACTCCCTCTCCTTAAAGTTCCGTACCGCTTCCTCATAATCCGGCTTCTGGAACTCCTCCATCTCCATCATGGCAAAGATGGCATCCTCCACGCCGTAAGCAACCGTTCTCTGCAGCGCCACCGCCTGATCCTGCATGATCGTGACGATCGTAGAACTCTCATCTACCTTGACTACCATCTGGACGCCTGTGTCACAATGTCTGCGGATGATCTGGTAAATACTGTTTCCGCTGTAGTCCAGCGCGACAGCATTGCAGCCAAGCGCCTGCGCCAGCTGAAAATAACCTGCCGTCATAGCCTTGGGAACCGCATAGACAAGCGCCTTGTACTGTTTCGTGCCATTCTCATTTTCCAATATGCTGACAATACTGTGCCCGATCTCATATTGTTCCAGGTCTACCGGAAAATAATCAGACGCATTCGCCTTGATCAAGTCTTTTACTTTATTCTCTTTCACAAACGGAATGACGACTTCTCGATTCGCGATCTTCGTGGAATTCACGGAAAAGATGATCTGTTTCGTCTTGATCCTATTCTCCTGAAGCGCTGTCTTGATTGTACCGATCAATTTCTCATCAACACGCAGCATACCGTCAGTCACCGTTGCCTGCGGCGTCTTGATGCTGACCGAACGGTACACTTTAGGATTCTTGGTCTTGTAATCCTCCTCGCAGATCCTGATCTTCGAGGCACTTATTTCTATTCCCAGTATCTTCGGCATTGATATTCCCCTTTCGCCGGCCCCTGTAAGTGGAACCGTACCTTTATCTTAATCAATAATCATATCTAAAATAATGCAATCTATATAGAAATCATTCACAATGATCTTTTTTCTATATCAACCGGTCTGACACTAACCTAAACCACATAAAAAA
>CAMWXF010000268.1 GCA_947178115.1 uncultured Lachnospiraceae bacterium | reverse complement strand
GATGACTTGACCAGTCAATTATATATTAAATCTTCCCTGCTCTATATCCTTGCCACCCTCTCCGATCACAGGCTCTTTATGCCCACGGAGAAAAATCTGGACAAGCGTATCGAAAGTGTCAAAACGGTTCTTACCTATATTAAGGACAACTATCAGGACAAAATATACATTGCCGACCTGGCAAAACAGGTAAATCTGAACGAACAATATTTCTGCCGTCTTTTCAAAAAGGCCCTCGGCCGCTCTCCCATGGAATATATCAATGAGTACCGCATTATGCAGACCAGACGGCTTCTGGAAGAAAGCGATCTTTCCGTCACGGAAATCTGTCTGGAGTGCGGCTATAATAACCTCGGAAATTTTCTGCGGGAATTTCGCAAATATACAGGAACCACCCCTGCGCAGTATCGAAAGACTCACGCCGAAAAGTCATAATTTCGTAGTTTTTAATCAAATATTCGCAAGACATCTCCCGTATATGTCACTAAAATGTATTTAGGACAACACAAATTTTCCACTCAGGAAATACCACGGGAGGCAGAGTTATGATAAAAAAATGGTGGCATGACAAGGTAGCATATCAAATATATCCCAAGAGTTTCTATGATTCCAATGGTGACGGGATCGGTGACATTCCCGGCATTATCAGCAAACTGGATTATCTGCAGGATCTGGGCGTGGACATTGTCTGGCTCTCCCCCTGTTATCGGTCTCCCCTTGCAGATCAGGGGTACGATATCTCCGATTATTACAACATTGATCCCCGTTTCGGCACCATGGAGGATATGGAACGTCTGATCACCGAGGCGAAAAAGCGCAATATGTACATTCTTATGGATCTGGTGGTAAACCACTGTTCCGACGAACACGAATGGTTCCGGAAAGCCTGCGAGGATCCCGACGGAAAATACGGCAATTTCTTTTATCTTCGAGACAAGAAGGACGGAGAACTGCCCACCAACTGGCGCTCCTACTTCGGCGGTCCGGTGTGGGAAGGCCTGCCCGGCACCGACAAGCAGTATCTGCATGTATTTCACAAGAAGCAGCCGGACTTAAACTGGGAAAATCCAGAACTTCGGGAAGAGGTCTACAAGAACATCAACTGGTGGCTGGATAAAGGCCTGGGTGGTTTCCGCATCGACGCCATCATTAATATCAAGAAAGCACTGCCTTTCCGGAATTATGCTCCAGACAGAGACGACGGTCTTTGCAGCATTCACGCCATGTTACAGGAAGCCAAAGGCATCGGGGAATTCCTGGGCGAAATGCGTGACCGTACCTTCAAGAAATATGATGCCTTCGCCGTGGGCGAGGTATTCAATGAAAAGCCGGAAGAAATACCGGATTTCATCGGAGATAACGGTTACTTTTCCAGTATGTTCGACTTCAATGAAACTATTTTCGGCAAGAGCCAAAAAGGCTGGTATGACGCACAGCCGGTTACGCCGGATGACTATAAGAAATGCTGTTTTGAGTCACAGGCCAAAGTGGGAGATATCGGATTTCTGTCCAATATCATCGAAAACCATGACGAGCCGCGCGGAGTCAGCCATTACATACCTGAGGGTGACTGCTGTGAGGAAAGCAAGAAAATGCTGGCGGCGTTAAATTTTATGCTGCGCGGACTTCCTTTTATTTATCAGGGACAGGAACTCGGCATGGAAAATGTGCCTTTTACGTCCATTGAGGAAGTGGACGATATTTCCAGCCATGATGAATACAAAGTTGCACTGGAAGCGGGACTGTCACCGGAAGAGGCATTAAAAGCAGTGTCGGAGTTCAGCAGGGACAATGCCCGTACCCCTATGCAGTGGTCCGATGAGGCCAATGCGGGATTTACTACGGGTACGCCGTGGCTGAGAGTGAATCCGAATTATACTTCTATTAACGCAGAGGAACAGATGAAAGATCCGAAGTCCGTGTGGAACTTTTATAAGAAGCTGATTTCGCTGCGTAAAAATCCTGCTTACAAAGAGACGGTCGTGTATGGTGCTTTGGAGCCGGTGTGGGAAGAGCGGCATAATCTGATGGCGTATTACCGGAAAGGTGATAAGACGCTGTTGGTGGTCGGGAATTACCAGCGGGAGGCGCAGGAGATTGTGCTGCCGGGCGGGCATCGGAAGGTGCTGTTGAATAATTATGGGGATGTTGCGGAAGATAACGGGAGAATTCGGTTGTATGGGTATCAGGTGTTGATACTTGAAATGTGATAAGATATATCGTGGACAGACGGCAGATTGCAGAAACATTTTTTAATAGAAAGGGACGGTGAACTTATGAACAGGACTTGGTGGAAGGAAGCGGTTGTTTATCAGATTTATCCTCGTAGTTTTATGGACAGTAACGGGGATGGGATCGGAGATCTGCAGGGGATCATCAGCCGGTTGGATTATTTGAAGTATCTGGGGATCGATGTGATCTGGATGTCACCGGTGTACAAGTCGCCCAACGACGACAACGGGTACGATATCAGCGATTATCGGGCGATCATGGATGAGTTCGGCACGATGGATGACTTCGATGAATTATTAGCTAAGGCTCATGAGCGGGGAATCAGGATCGTTATGGATCTGGTGGTGAACCACACTTCCGATGAACACAAATGGTTTATGGAGAGCAGAAAGTCTAAGGACAATGAATACCGCGACTATTATATCTGGCGCGAGGGTAAAGATTCGCAGACTCCGCCCAACAACTGGGGTGCCTGTTTCGGCGGCCCGGCATGGCAGTATGATGAGGCGACCGACATGTATTATCTACATCTTTTTTCCAAAAAACAGCCGGACTTAAACTGGGATAATCCGAAAGTACGGCAGGAAGTGTTTGACATGATGACCTGGTGGTGCGATAAGGGTATCGACGGTTTCCGCATGGACGTGATCAGCATGATCTCCAAGACGAAGGAAATGCCGGACGGCGAAGGAAACGGCTTATATGGGGATTTCGGTCCCTATTGCGTACACGGTCCCAACGTGCACAAATACCTTCAGGAGATGAATGAGAAGGTGTTGTCCAAATACGATATTATGACCGTAGGCGAGACAGCCGGCGTGACCACGGAACTGGCAAAGCAATATGCCGGGGAGAACACCCATGAGCTTGACATGGTATTTCAGTTTGAGCATGTGGAAGGTGACGGCAAATATGGAAAGTGGACAGATGAAAAACTGCCGCTTACTACATTGAAGAAGACACTGTCCCGTTGGCAGGTTGACCTGTATGGTCAAGCATGGAACAGCCTGTTCTGGGATAATCACGACCAGCCCCGCGCAGTGTCACGCTTCGGCGATGACCGTCCGCAGTACCGTGAAGTTTCCGCGAAAATGCTGGCTACATGCCTGCATATGCTGCAGGGCACTCCCTATATCTATCAAGGCGAAGAACTGGGGATGACGAATTATCCTTTTCAAAGTCCTGAGGATTTCCGTGATATCGAAAGTATCAACGCATACAGAGAATGGTGCGCGGACGGCTCATTGTCTCATGAAGTATTCTGGCCCTGCATTACCTTTAAGAGCCGGGACAACGCCAGAACTCCGGTGCA
>CAMWXF010000267.1 GCA_947178115.1 uncultured Lachnospiraceae bacterium | reverse complement strand
TAGAAATCATATACAACCTCTATGCGGCATACACTTATATTAAGTATACGCATGGAGGTTTATTTTTGTGGAATTAGTAAAAAAGAAGATACATATGGATCGGATCAGCAGCAGAGCCGGCACACAAGTCGTATTGGAAGAAGATGTGAATATTTCAGATAACAAACCCGATGCCAGCTATCTGTTAAACAGCAAGGGCGAGATTATTATGGAGGAAATACGCGCCGGTGAAAATGTGGTGAACTTAAGAGGCAGACTGGTGGTATCCATACTGTATCTGACGGACATGGAGGGAACCTGCGCCAGCATGGAAGCGGTGATTCCTTTTGAAGAGAGAGTCAATATGGAAGGAGTGTCAAACGGGGATCTCATATTGACGGACTGGACGATAGAAGATCTGACAGTGGGAATGATCAACTCCAGAAAAATCAGTGTGCAGGCGGTAGCTTCTTTCGGGCTGGAGATGGAGGAGCATGTGGAACAGGATGCCGCAGTTGATATCTACCATGAAGAGCCGTTGGAATACCGTAAGCGCACTTATCCCATAGTGCAGCTTGTACTGCAGAAGAAGGATATTTTCCGGTTAAAAGAAGAAATGGAGCTGTCCGGCAATCTGCCGAATGTGTTCCAGACTATATGGCATCATATTAGCTTTGACCATGTGGAGTTTAAAGCACTTGAGGAAAAGATATCAATTCAAGGTGAGATGAGAGCCTTTTTCCTGTATGAGGGTGAAGGGGATAACGACAGGACGCTGTGGTATGAGAATACGGTGCCTTTCAGCGGAATCATCGAGTGCCACGGGTGCAGGGAAAACATGATTCCGGATATTCGCTACAGTCTGGGACAGTGCAATGTGGAAGTACGCCAGGATTTTGACGGTGAGGAGCGCGTCTTCTGCGTGGAACCGGTGCTGGATCTGGATATTCATCTGTATGAAGAGGAAAACATGGAAGTGCTGTCGGATATCTATGGTGTGGATAAGGAGATCGAAGCACTGACTACGGAGGTACAGCTTAAGAGCCTGCTTCTGAGCGGGAGCGGCAAGTGTAAGATTGCGGAACATGCCAAAATCCAGAATACGGAAATGCCGATGTACCAGTTGATTCATTCCGAAGGGGAGATACAGATTGAGGAGCAGGCAGTCGTGGAGAACGGTATTGCGATTACGGGAACGATGACCGTGACTACTCTGTATTTGTGCAGTTCGAGATCTATTTATGCCACGAAGAATATGATGCCATTCCAGTATGTGATTGAGGCGGAAAACATCACACCTACCAGTATTTTTAAACTGCATCATAGTATCGAGCAGTTGACGGTGACGATGCTTGATAGTGACGAACTGGATGTGAAGGCGGCATTACAGTTTAAGGTGATCGTTTTTGCGGTACAGAAGAGTAATCTGATCACGGATATCAAGGTGGAAGAACTGGATCTGAACAAACTCAGTGAACTGCCGGGGATGGTCATCTACATTGCCGGACAGGGAGATACTTTGTGGGATATCGGCAAGCGGTATTATGTGCCGATCGCGCAGCTTAAGGAAGTGAATGAGCTGGTTACGGAAGATATTAAGGCGGGGGATAAGATACTGGTGGTGAAGGGAAGTATATAATATACAATAAGAGGAATTAGAAGACGGACGCTCAGAGGGAAGTTTATAAAGATTTTAATGGTAAAAACAGAGAAAATTGTATATACTTGGAAATATGAGGTACAGAAGGGAAAATGCGTTATGAATACAGATAACACAGCATCTATTTTAAAAAATAAACTGTTCTTATACCTGACGGAGTTTTTTGCGGGGATGTCGGTGATGGCAGTGGAGTTGGGCGCCAGCAGGCTTCTGGCGCCTTATTTCAGTTCATCTCAGATCGTGTGGACGATTATTATAGGAACGATCATGATTGCGATGGCGCTTGGAAATATTTACGGCGGGCGCAGCGCGGACAAGAATCCGAATCCGGACAAGCTCTATGGCAGGATATTGATTGCAGCGGTCTGGATCGCGGCGATTCCGGTGGTGGGTAAATATATCATTCTGGGAATCTCGGCGTTATTGATTTTTACGGTCAGCACGAATTTCCTGATCTGGGCAGCTTTTGCGGCGTGCATGGTAATCTTTGTATTTCCGCTTTTTTTGCTTGGAACGGTGACGCCCTCTCTGGCGAAGTACTCTGTGGACAGTCTGGACGACAGCGGCAAGGTTGTGGGAACACTTGGTGCTTTTAACACGATCGGCAGTATTATCGGTACTTTCGTGCCGACATTTATCTCGATCCCGGCAGTGGGAACTTCCATTACCTTTTTAATCTTTGCGGGAATTTTATTGGTGCTGGCTCTGACCTACTTTATCAGTGGGAAAAGGGGAGCGGCGAAAAGTGCAGTTTCTGCAGGAATCTTTCTTCTGTGCTGTCTGCTCGGTAAGTCGAACAGTTTTGCTTTCTGGGAGAGCAGTTTAACTTATGAGGGAGAGTCCATTTATAATTATTTACAGGTGAAAGAAAACGACAGAAGCGTCATATTGTCGACAAACGTGCTGTTCGGTGTGCAGTCGCTCTTGATGAAAAATGAGGGACTGACGGGTATGTATTACGATTATGCCATGGCAGCGCCGCTTATGACCGGACAGGACAAGCCTGCCGATTGTAATGTGCTGATTCTCGGAATGGGAACGGGTACTTACGCGCACCAATGCCGTAATTATTACGGAGATATGGAGATCGAGGGCGTGGAGATCGACGAGAAGATCACGAATCTTGCACGGGAATATTTTGAGCTGCCCGAGGATGTGAATGTGACTACATATGACGGCAGGGCGTATTTAAATGCCATTGACGGTAAATATGATGTGATCATGGTGGACGCTTATCAGGATATTACCATTCCTTTTCAGATGTCCTCCGTGGAATTTTTTACATTGGTGAAAGACCACTTGAATGAAGATGGCGTGATGGTGGTCAATATGAATATGCGCGGAAGCAGTGAGGGAAGTATTAATCAACATCTTGCAGACACGATCAGCAGTGTGTTCGGCGAGGTGTATACGGTGGATGTGAAGGGTTCTACGAACAGGGAGCTTTTTGCTTCTGATAATCCGCAGATTTTAGAGAATCTGGCGGTTCATCGTGAAAATCTTGCAGACGAAAATCTTGCGGCAATGATGGCGGCGGTTGCAGATAACCTGATTGCATATGAAGCGGGTAACTATATCATGACTGACGATAAAGCGCCGGTGGAGCTTCTCGGTATGCAGGTGATTGATGAATTGATCCGAGATGAGGTGGCGTATTATAAGAAGATTTATGAGGAACAGGGCGTTCAGGGTGTGATTAATGCGTTGTGATAGAATGCCATGTGTTTTCCGACGCATTATTTTCTCAAATGGCTCACCAACATATGCAGCGGTCTGTCATTTAGCACTGAATTTGATATATCGTATATTTACTATATACACTACACCAAAATAACATAAATACAGAACAAAGAAGCAAACCATAAAACCGCCGATAGCTTTAAACAGATGATTGTGTACGGGCAA
>CAMWXF010000266.1 GCA_947178115.1 uncultured Lachnospiraceae bacterium | reverse complement strand
TCCTTCGCCACTTTTCTGGCAAGGTTTGCATTGGACACCGCAGTCTCCGCATCCAGACTCCTGCTGTTCTTATCAATGATCGTGATACCGGTACTGAACTGGAGGCGGCTGTTTAAATATATCTCCCTAAACCTTGACTCTCTCTCAATATTTATCTTATAGATCAAATCCCTGAACTGTTCATTAGACAAATTATCCTGTACATATCTCGCAGACACAAAATTATCCGAATAAGCTCTGGAACAACAGATAAATCCCTTACTGTTTGCAGCCACCTCATCCATAAAGTGTTTTAACAGAGCATCTCCTACTTTATAGCCATATGTTTCATTAATATACTTAAAATATTTAATGTCCGTATATATAATCGCTATACGCCTGTCGCCAATCTCCTCAATCCCTTTCTTAAGCTTCTCGAGGAATACTTCATATCTGTCAAATCCTGTCAAGGAATCTTTCATATTGATTCCCTCTGTCTGTGTCCCGTCTTCACTTGTCTGTCTGATTAATGTATCCATCTGTTCATCCTCTAGTACTTACCACAGCCCTGTAGATATGTTTTTCTTTTATACACATACTACGGTGCCCCACATCTGCTGTCAACTCATGAGTATGCATTTCTCATGAGAAAAGGAAATATTAACATTTGTATGCAAGGACAGCCTGCAAATATTCCCACATACGCTGTACGGAAGCAATATCAAGGCTCTCCTGTGCCGTATGCACATCCGCCATATCCGGACCGATCGATACGCAGTCAAGATTCGGAATCTTAGATGCCAGTATCCCGCATTCCACACCTGCGTGAATCGCCTCCAGGACAGGCTTCTTTCCATACATCTTCTCATAGATCTCCACTATGATATCACGGAGCGGAGATTCTGTACGATATGCCCAGCCCGTGTAGGTATTCCTGACTTCCGCCACTGCTCCCGTCTCTTTCGCAATCTCCTGCATCTGACGGCACAGCGCCTCTCTATCCTCATCCACGGAGCTTCTGACCGCATAAGACAGCTTAAGCGCTCCCTGTTCCAACGTGGCAACGCCCAGATTCAGGGAAGTCTGCACCAGCCCTTCCAGATCACGGCTCATGGCAATTACACCGTTTGGCAATTTACACAGGCAGGTAAGTGCCTGCGCAGTGGAGGCCGCATCATAGGGCTTCCTCTCTCTCCCTGCTTCACTGCCTTCCTTCCCATCCGGAATCTCCTGCTGATTTACAGCACTGCAGTCAACTGCAAATGCCGGATCTTTATCCCCCAGCTCCTGCTTAATTCTGCCGGCTTCCTCCTGCACATAGGCAATCGCTGCTTCTACACGAGTTATGTCAACCAGAACCGTTGCTTCCGCTTCCCGGGGAATCGCATTATCCGCCACTCCTCCACGCATAGTAACCAGACTAATAGCAAAGCGCTCCGACATTCCTTCAAGAATCCTTCCTAACAGACAGTTGGCATTGCCTCTTCCCTTATTGATCTCAATCCCGGAATGCCCGCCCAGCAATCCTGTAATCTTCACCTGCATTAACTGCCGATTCTGTCCTGTCGCACTCTGCTGCGCCGCCTCTTCTTCCACAACCTCTTCCTGCAACGGTATGCTCACATCCACTCTGGCACCGCCCGCGCAGCTTGTGATGACAACGCCCTCTTCCTCCTGATCCAGATTGATCAGCCGTTTGCCGCGCAGCATGGATAGATCGATCCCTTTTGCACCTTCCATGCCGGTCTCCTCATCCACCGTCAGAATCACTTCCAGACGCGGGTGGCTGATGTTATCAGCATCCAGAAGCGCAAGTGCATAGGC
Source organism: uncultured Lachnospiraceae bacterium (assembly GCA_947178115.1). Lineage (GTDB taxonomy): Bacteria > Bacillota > Clostridia > Lachnospirales > Lachnospiraceae > UBA3282. Next base: position 1,741 of record CAMWXF010000266.1, on the reverse strand, counting down.
AACCGCAATACCGTCATCGCCGCCCAGACTCGTTCCCTTTGCATGAATTCTGCCATTCTCTACGCACAGCCTTAAGGGGTCCTTCGTCATATCAATATCACAGTCGGGCGCGCTGACCGCAACCATATCCATATGCCCCTGTAATATATAGGGCTCCTCCTGCTCGTATCCCGGCGTTGCCTCCTTAATAATAATGACATTAAACAGCTCGTCCTGAATACATTCCAAACCTCTGTCCACAGCAAACTTTTTCAGATAATCACTGATCTGCTTTACATTGCCGGACCCATGCGGAATCCGGCTGATTTCCTCGAAATAATGAAATACGCTCTGCGGTTCTAATCCTTCCAAAACTCCCATTCCTTTATCCTCCAAATTGTATTGATCCATCCGGTAAATCTTCATAAATTATATTTTACCATAATTTATATATTTTACACTATACAAAAAAGCCCTCGCGTTCATTTTATTTCGTAGAGAGCATTTTCCTGGGAAAATAAAAAGGTAAAGGGTCTCCCCTCTACCTCTTTTCCAACTTGATGCTTAATCTCCATGCCGGACGCCGTCTCACCGACTCATCCGTTATGATTCTCTCGTTGCGGTGGATACTGAGTAACAATCCGATCAGCGCCGCATAAGTTATTACCGTGCAGGTGCCGGATGATACAAACGGAAGCTGTATGCTGTTCACAGGACAATATCCGGTATTGATCAGAACTCCTTCCAGACAGTTGACCAGAAATACCATAAAGCAGGCTGCGCCTATCATGAATCCCAGTTGGTTTTTCTGATTTCTCACAATACGAAACGCTCTTATAGACACCGCCACAAATGCCACGACCATAATCAGACCTGCCAATATTCCGTAAGTACAGATCAGTTGCAGTAAAACAAAAGGTGTTGTAGGATACGACATCGGAGCTCCTAAAAGCCACGACTTCGTACCTTGTATGATTGCACCTTCCATAAAAATTGTGTTGTCGGATGCCCCGATGAGCTTCGCTGTGCTCCACTCCCGTCTGAGCCACATATAAATATAACCTGCTCCTTCTGCATATTGATCAGGATGGATAAACGCCATCAGACGCTGCTCACGAAATCCTTCCCCGTCCCACAAAATTATAATTCCCACAATAACCAAAATGACCGCCAACAGTAAATGCGCCACAATGATGGCCGTGGCGGTCTTCTTATTTACAGCAAACCACCCTTTCCAAACCGCAATGATTAACAATACCGTACACATCATATATATATTGATTGCTGCATACCGCGAGACCGCAAGATAATTTGCAAGCAGCATAATAACAATCTGCTGGCCGATTCCACAGGCAATCGCGCTGTATCCCTTCCCTCTTAGCCGGTACAGGATTCCCGCATAAAGCGGAACATAGAGATAGGCAAGCATAAACGATATAGGCATCGCTCCGTGTCGCCCTGAGTACATTAGTCCGATGAACAAGGCGATCGTTACAAACACATATGCCCCGTAAGCGTACCGTCCGATAAAACTATAATCAAGGAAATACATTCCGGTCATCACGCCGAAAGACAGCAGCAGCACAAAGCACTGCCCGATAAAATATTCCGGATACTGCGCCAGACCATCCACCGCAGATATTACAAATAATCCCGCAACGCTGAATGCAAAAGCCATCCCGATCATCTTAAAATCTGTCTGCGGTCTATGTATTCTGTCCAGTTCCACACCGACTTCCACCGGGTCGCCCATCTCCCGCAC
>CAMWXF010000265.1 GCA_947178115.1 uncultured Lachnospiraceae bacterium | reverse complement strand
CTATATAAGTATTTACATATCCTAATTGTAATATTTTATACCCTGTGATAGAATTATCTACATAAGTTAAAAACACTTATATAGACAAATATAGGAGGAAAAGACGATACACGGCGGAAAGAAAACAAAGGATTACGCACAAGTATCGTACAGACGGAAGATGCAAGGTGACAGAGGCGGACATAAGAAAACAGAGCCATGGGAATATGTGATATTGTTTGTCTGCATCGGTTTCTATCTGTTATTTCCGCTGACGGACGGGCCGGTGTGGTGCGTGGACTCCGGTGGTTATGTCTCCATGCATATCACGAGAGAGCCGCTCTACCCGTCATTTCTGGCACTGTGCAGGGTGATTGCAAAAGTGCTGCGGACGGATGCACTGTTGGTCGCGGTCCTGATCCAAAGTCTGCTGGCAGGATTTGTCACATGGCTTGCCGGGTATGTGGTCAGGCGCATGAAGATGGGAAGCCGGATTTTACAGCTTATGACCATCCTTTTTCAGTTTGCGGTAACGTTTCTATGCCGGTTTGCGGCGAACAGGGGATCTGTCTATACGGACAGTATACTGACGGAAGGTCTGGGAATGCCGCTGTTTGTGCTTTTTGTCATCTGTCTGTTTTTCTATATCAGAACAAAGCAAAACAGATATCTGTGTCTGACGTTTGGATTTTCTTTTCTGCTGATCAGTCTGCGCAAACAGATGATGATCACACTGCTTGTCATGGGAATCGTTTTTGCATGGTATATGCTGGTTCGGGAAAAGAGTGTGCGACGTTTCCTGTGCCTGGCTGTAATGATAGTAGGGGTATTTCTGGCGGGAAAGCTGTTTGACCGGACTTATCAGTATGCCGTCAGGGGCGTGTGGATGGAACACAGTGGCAATTCCATGGGCCTTCTGTGTACCTTGCTGTACTCATCCGATGTGGAGGAAGATCTAGCCTTGTTTGAGGATGAGACTGCGAAAGAGCTGTATTCGGAGATTATAAGCCGGGCCGACGAGCAGCAGCTGTTATATGACTATGCAGAGCCGGGATGGCTATCTGTGGCGTCTCATTATGCCGACAGCTATGATGCGATTGGATACGGCATTATTAATCCGGTAGTGGAAGAATACCTTTCGGAGCATTTCTGTTGTTCCGAGCCGGAGATGGCGATGAAATATGATGAGATCTGCGGGGCAATGAGCCGTACGCTTCTGCGGCAGAGCGCTATGCCGATCCTACGGGTGTATATTTATAATATGTTTAAAGGCTTGGTGAATTCTATTGCGCAGGCGAACCGGCTGCTCAGTATATATGCGGTAGCAGCGTATCTTGCAGCGGTCGCGGCGGCGGTGCATCTGATCAGGAAGAAGAAAGAGCTGGAGCGGCGGATCGAGGTAAATGCGCAGACGGAGGCAGCTCAAAGGGATCGGGAATTGATCGGGCAGATTGGCTGCAGTTTGTGTTTTATGTTTATTGTGATAACCGGTATTATAGTCAATGCGCTGGTGGTGGGATTGGTGATATTTGCACAGCCCCGGTATATGATATACGGGATGGGGTTGTTCTATACGGCGGGGAGTATGATGGGGCATGATATTATTGCGTGCCGTAAGGAATTGAGAAGCTGAGAGTGCAGGAGCAGGCCGGAGATACTTGATTGTATTTTCGGTTTTATATTAAAAAAAATTTTAAAAATAACAGTTGACAGGTTTGGCGGACGGGTGTATTATCAATTCATACAAAACCTAGCAAACAAGTATGAATTGTTTTGGAACGGAGGATATTATGGCAAATATTAAAAAAAGTGCAACAGAACTGATCGGTAAGACCCCTTTACTGGAGGTTACAAATTATGAAAAGAATCATGAGATTACAGATGTTACGCTTCTGGTGAAGTTGGAGTATCTGAATCCGGCAGGTTCCGTGAAGGACCGTATCGCCTTAAATATGATTGAGGAGGCGGAGAAGTCAGGCAAGCTGCAGCCGGGCGCAACCATTATCGAGCCTACTTCCGGCAACACGGGAATTGGTCTGGCGGCGGTAGCGGCAGCGAAGGGCTATAAGGCAATCCTGACTCTTCCCGAGACCATGAGCGTGGAGCGCAGGAAGCTGTTACAGGCATACGGAGCGGAATTGGTGCTGACAGAGGGCGCTAAGGGTATGAAGGGTGCCATTGCCAAAGCGGAAGAACTGCAGGCTTCCACACCGGGTTCCATTATCTTAGGACAGTTCGTGAATCCTGCAAATCCTGCGGTACATAAGGCAACTACGGGACCGGAGATCTGGGAGGATACAGACGGACAGGTAGATATCTTCGTGGCAGGCGTCGGCACGGGCGGCACGATCACAGGCGTGGGCGAGTACCTGAAAGAGCAGAATCCCGCGGTAAAAGTTGTGGCAGTGGAGCCGGAGACCAGTCCCGTATTGTCGGGCGGAGCACCGGGAGCTCACAAGATTCAGGGAATCGGTGCAGGATTCGTACCGGAAGTGCTGAACACGAATGTATATGACGAGATCATCAAAGTTTCTAATGAGGATGCCTTTGCAGCAGGCAGGGCGATCGCGGTAGAAGAAGGCGTATTGGTAGGCATTTCATCCGGTGCGGCGCTCCATGCGGCAACCGAACTGGCGCGCCGTCCCGAGAACAAGGGCAAGACCATCGTGGCGCTTCTTCCGGATTCCGGAGACAGATACCTGTCTACAGCGTTATTCTCGGCTGAGTGAAAGTGACGGTCAGCCAGTTACACAACTTGACAAATGCCGCTATTCATACTAAAGTAGTCATGTTCGATAGATTATGAACAGTAATAGTATTACATGGAAATGCGGAAATGAGGAACGATCAGATGGCGGGAATGATAGAAGTTCGTAATTTAAGTAAGACGTTCGTGACGAAGGACGCCGATGTGGAAGCCCTGCAGGATATTAACCTGTCGATTCAGGCAGGGGAGATCTACGGCATTATCGGTATGTCGGGGGCAGGCAAGAGTACACTGGTGCGGTGTCTTAATTTTCTGGAACGTCCTACGTCGGGTACGGTGGAGATTGAAGGCAAGGACTTAAACACCTTATCACAAAAAGAACTCCGTGCCAAACGTGCCGAGATCGCGATGATCTTCCAGCATTTCAATCTGCTTATGCAGAAAAATGTTATAGATAACATATGTTTTCCTTTGCTGTATGCCGGAGTCAGTAAGAAAGACGGCGGCAAGAAAGGCACCATGAGTAAGAAGGAGGCCAGAAAACGGGCGGAGGAACTGTTAGAGATCGTAGGTATGACGGAGAAAGCGAAGGCATATCCGTCCCAGCTCTCCGGCGGGCAGAAGCAGCGTGTGGCCATTGCCAGAGCGCTTGCGGCGAATCCGAAGATACTGCTGTGTGACGAGGCGACCAGCGCGCTGGACCCGCAGACGACGCAGTCGATCTTACAGCTTTTAAAACAGATCAATAAGGACTACGGCATCACGATTGTAATCATTACCCATGAGATGTCGGTGGTCAGAGAAATCTGTTCCCACGTAGCCATCATAGGCGGAGGACATTTGGTGGAGCAGGGCAGAGTG
>CAMWXF010000264.1 GCA_947178115.1 uncultured Lachnospiraceae bacterium | reverse complement strand
CCGGCAAGGTCTGGCAGCCCACGAACAAAAATACCCATGCTGCCCCAGAAAATGCCGGCGAGTATAATAAGAAGCGTTCCGTTTGATTTGTGTGTCGTAGTGTTCATGTCAGTATCCTTCCATAAGAATATAATTCGGTCATATTTTATCATTGCTGATATAATATGACAATCATTCTTACATATATTAATGTGTTTTCGAATAACAAGCAAGAAAATGCAGGAGAAGCGGGGCTCTTGGATTCAGTATGACGGATTATGAAGATATTGCAGTATGTATGGCGTTATATAGTGTGAGAAGTGTTTTTAAAGCTATAAAGATTAAGGTATCAAAAAGTGCATGAGACAAGTACTGAGGGCAGATCGCGCAAAAGGTTCCCGCAGTTGTCTTGCGTAGGAATATGAGATTTTCTTAATATTCCGTTTAGCACCCAGTAATTTCGGGACATGGATGTCCCGAAAAGCCCGACCTGAGCCTGGACGGCGAATGTCGGGCGGTTACGTCCGCAGCCTCAACCCAGCCGGAATATTTTAGAAAATCCATATGACGAAGCCGACAACTGCGGGAACCTTTTGTGTGATCTGCCCGTGCAATTTTACGCAGTCCCACTTTTTTGCAAACTTTATTTCTATTAAAAATATATGTTGACAAACAATATTATATAGCGTATAGTATCTACAGAAACAATATTATACAGCGTATAATATTATAACATTCAACAATATTATAATGTCCAACATATGTAGCTTCATATAATATTTTTGATACATAATGGGATTCTTGGGACGGCGGATTAAGGGCAGAATGCCGGGTGATCTTGACAGGGAATTTCGGGATGTATCGTTATATAAAGTCTGTGGACTGGACAGAAATGGATGATTCGTTATGAGGTATGTAAAAAGCAGGAAAGGAGTTTATCGCATGGTTTTTAACACAGGTGCGGCGCTGCTTGATGCGATCGTGCTGGCGGTGGTGTCCAGTGAACCGGAAGGGACATACGGCTATAAGATCACGCAGGAAGTGCGGCAGGTCATTGAGATTTCGGAATCCACGTTATATCCCGTGCTCAGGAGACTGCAGAAGGATGAATGTCTGGAAGTCTACGATATGGAATGTGCGGGCAGGAACAGGCGATACTATAAGGTGACAGAGAAGGGAAGGGCACAGCTTAATCTGTATATCAGCGAGTGGTATCGGTATTCCGCCAAGTTAAACAGTATCTTTGAGGGAGGATTGAAGCATGAATAGAGCAGAGTTTATGAGGCGTCTGACAGAGCTTCTTGGCGATGTATCACCGACGGAGCGGGATGAAGCCATCCAATATTATAATGATTACTTCGACGATGCCGGAGCAGAGAATGAGAGCGCTGTCATCGCATCGTTAGGTACGCCGGAGGAGCTGGCGAGAACGATCAAAGCGGGATTAAGTGACGGCGGTAATACCGGCGAGTTCACGGAATCCGGTTTCAGCGGATACACGCAGGCGCCACGGGATGAACTGATTCGGACAGAGGATGCGGGACAGAACGGAAGAGCCGATACAGCAGGAAACGGAGCGAAGACATTCAAACAGGCGGGCGGTAATACCGCACAGACGAATAATGCCTACTACCAGGGCGGCTATTATCAGCGAAGCGGTGCGGACAGTGTCTACGGCGGCAGAGAGGACACGAGGAAACACAGTAACCCGTATGAACAGGCGAATACCGGTAACTCTACAGGAAATTCTTCAGGTGGTCAGTATACGCAGCCGAAGCAGGATATGTCGGGCGGGACAATTGTACTGATCGTGCTTCTTGCGGTGCTCACTTCTCCGATATGGATCGGACTGCTGGGCGGACTCTTCGGAGTGGCAGCCGGACTTCTGGCAACACTGTTCGGAGTGTTCCTTGCATTTTTAGTTGTGGGCATCGGATTGATCGTAGCTGCCGTCGCGCTTTTGATTACAGGTATTGTACTGATGTTTTCCGTACCGTTGGGAGGACTGTGTTTAGTGGGAACGGCGTTTATTCTGTTTGCCATCGGACTTGTGTTTGTGTGGTTGATGGTGCTTATGGCAGGAACGGCAATACCGGCGTTTATCAGAGGAATCGTTTCTCTGTGTCAGAGACTTTTTAACAGAGGAGGTGCACGGGCATGAAAACAGGAATGAGTAAATTTACAAAAGGGTGCCTGATGACGGCACTGGTTACGTTTATCATCGGATGTCTGATCTGTGGTATAGCGGCGCTATTCGGCGGTTTCAGGGTGTTGAGAGACGTGGATGTTATGGGCATAACGGGGATTCCCTTTCACTATACCCGTACCAACGGGGGCGGTCTGCGGTTTGGATTCGGTTGGGACGACGATTGGGACGATGATTTTAGCTGGTCGAAATATGAGAAGTGGAACCGGATCAGTGAAAGCGACGGGGAAGTAGAGCTGGAGCTGACTGCCGATACTCTTCGCACGCTTTTTATCGAGCTGGGCGCGTGCGAGCTGCACATTATGGAAACGGCGGGAGATCATGTCACAATCAGTATTGCCGGGAACACGAAACGTTTCCGCTACATGGTGGAGGATGGAGATACTCTGAAGATGATACACAGAACGGGCCATGGTGTGTTGAACTGGTCGGGAGATGGGGTTATGGTTGAGACGGAGGCTAAGGTATATCTTTACCTGCCGAAGGGGACTGATCCGGAATACATGGACATCGAATTAGGAGCCGGCAGCATGGATTCGGTCGGTCTGCAAGCGCGTAAAATGGATATTGAAGTAGGTGCAGGCGCATGTACCATCGACAGCCTTACGGCAGCGGACAGCATAGGAATGTCGGTGGGCGCGGGGCGGATCACATTGGGAGCGTTAAGTGCAGGTGAGCTGGATATGGATGTGGGTGCGGGAGAATTGCATATTGACGGCGCACAGGTGGCGCGGGAGACAGACCTTGAGCTTGGCATGGGAAAGGCGGAATTGAGCGGTCTGTTTAGCGGGAATATGGACATCGATTGCGGCATGGGCGATGTGGAATTGAGTCTGGACGATGCGGAGGAAGATCACAATTATGAAATCGAATGCTCTATGGGAAATGTGCGTGTGGGAAGCCGCAGCTATACCGGACTGGCGGATGAAGTGAGTATTTCCAACGGGAGCAGCAGTACTTATCAGATTGAGTGTTCTATGGGGAATGTGCATGTGGATTTTGCGGAGTGAAAACAATATGGAAATGATAAGTGACTAAACTAGTCAATAGGAGGAAAAAACATATGAATAATGATTATAGGAGATTAATGCGTTCACGGACAAACAGGACAATATGCGGTGTGTGCGGGGGAATCGGGGAATATTTGAATGTGGACCCTACATTGATTCGTCTCGTGTGGCTGCTGTGCTCTCTGGTAAGCTGCGGCACGGGTCTGGTGATCTATCTGGTAGCGGCGGTGATTATGCCGGAAGATGACGGGATCGTAGGTTAAACAGAAAAAGCGGCGAAGGAACTATGGAGTTCTCGCCGCTTTTTTGTGTCAATTTTTTGCAGTAGCAGCTGTTATGAAAAGTCCGGATTTCTTA
>CAMWXF010000263.1 GCA_947178115.1 uncultured Lachnospiraceae bacterium | reverse complement strand
GCACGCTGGAATATAAAGTAAGTATGCGGTCCAATGGCAGAGTGGATGTGGCCGCTGTAGCGGTGAAATTCGGCGGAGGCGGGCATGTACGTGCCGCGGGCTGTACGATGAACGGTACATATCATGATAATATCAATAATCTTTCTGTAGAGATTGCGGAGCAGCTTAAAGCCGCGGACAAAAATACGTAAAATAAGACTGTGTATGGAAAAAGAGCGGTATCGCGACAGAGAGGAAATTATGTATAACGGGATCATAAATGTATATAAGGAGGCGGGCTTCACATCTCATGATGTGGTGGCCAGACTCCGTGGCATCTGCAAAATGAAGAAAATCGGGCATACAGGAACACTCGATCCGGAGGCGGTCGGCGTGCTTCCTGTATGTTTCGGTTCAGGCACTAAACTCTGCGATCTGCTCACTGATTGGGACAAGGAGTATATTGCGGTGCTGCGACTGGGTATGACTACTGACACGCAGGACATGACGGGACAGGTGTTATCGAAATGTGATCCTGAGCAGATAGCGGCATTGACACCGGAGCGGGTGCGGGAGACGATATCAGACTTTCAGGGCAGTTACGATCAGATTCCGCCCATGTATTCCGCACTTAAGGTGAACGGAAAGAAGCTGTATGAGCTGGCGAGAGCGGGCAAAGAGGTGGAGCGCAGCCCCAGAACGGTTCGGATCGGGGAGATTGAGATTCTTGAAATGAACCTTCCGATCGTCAAGATGCGGGTTGTCTGTTCCAAAGGGACTTACATCAGAACACTGTGCCATGACATCGGCGGATGTCTGGGCTGCGGGGGAGTCATGGAGTCTCTGATAAGAAGCCGGGTAGGTATTTTCGGAATTGAAGATGCCCTGACGCTTGCAGAACTGGAAAGACTGCGGGATGAAGATAAAATATCTGACGTTATTATTTCTCCGGATGCAATCTTTGAAGAGTATCCGGCTGTTATCGTGAATGAACAGGGCGGCAGGATGGTGCAGAACGGCAATCAACTGGGAGAAGCGCAGATCGCGCGGATCGTGCAGCCGGAGCAGTCGATACAAATGCGTGGGAGTGACCTGCAGGAACAGCCGGTACAATCGGGACAAGCTGTTGCCTTCGCAGAGTTGGCGGAGGGAGAGCAGGTCAGGGTCTATGACGGCGGCGGGGAATTCTATGGTATATATGTCTGCCGGAATACGGCGGGGGTATTGAAGCCGGTGAAGATGTTTCTAGGGTGAAGAAATATCACAAAAACGGGAAAGCGGGTGCATATAGGTATGCAGATCATTGAGCAAACGACGGAATTTGTACTGCAGGATAGGAGCGCGGTTGCTATCGGTAAGTTTGACGGTATTCATCTGGGGCATAGGAAACTGATCTTTCAGCTCCTGGAGCAGAAGCGGAAGGGACTGCTTGCCACAGTGTTTACTTTTGATACTTCTGCTGCGACTTTTTTCGGGGGAGAGGAGAAGGAGCTGACTACCAGGGCGGAGAAGAGAGCTATTTTTGATAACATGGGCATCGACGTGCTCATCGAATTTCCATTAAACAAGGAGACTGCCGCCACTGAGCCGGAGGAGTTTGTGCGCAGATATCTGGCGGAACAGATGCGGGCGGCTTATGTGTGTGCCGGACCGGACGTATCTTTCGGCAAGAATGGGGCGGGAGATTACGCCCTGCTGGAGCGGTATGCACCGCAGTACGGCTATTGTACGGAGTTGATAGACAAGGTCAGACTGTCGGGCGGGGAAGAGATCAGTTCTACCGCGATTCGGGAGGCGGTCCGTAAGGGGGACATGGAGCTTGTAAGAGGTATGCTGGGAAAAGCCTACAGTGTGAGCGGGCGCGTGGAGCACGGAAGTCAGTTCGGTCGAAGCATGGGGATGCCCACTGCGAATTTGATTCCGGAGGCAGATAAGCTGCTTCCGCCGAACGGTGTCTATTATTCGCGGGTTATCATCGGAGAAGAAGGCAGGGAGTACCGGGGGATTTCCAATGTGGGATGTAAGCCTACGGTGAGCGCCGAAGGCAGGATCGGAATCGAGACTTATCTCTATGATTTCGAGGGAGATCTTTACGGCAAAGATATCACGGTCATGCTGCTTGCTTTCCGAAGACCGGAGCGGAAGTTCGAGGATGCGGATGCGCTGCGTAGACAGATGGAGACGGATATTGCGGCAGGAAGAGAATTTATAATGGGGACTTGTCATCATACTTGATTTCCGATAAAATAGAATGGTGTAGATTTATGTGGGAATCAGTACATATGAAGGGAATCTGAAATCAGATGGACATATCTATTGTATTATCCTTGGCAGGCGGTCTGGGACTGTTCCTGTATGGTATGCGCATTATGAGCGACAGCATTGAGAAAGTTGCGGGCGCGAGATTGAGAGGGATATTGGAGCGGTTGACGACGAATCGCTTTACAGGTATTCTTGTAGGTATTTTCTTTACTGCGGTGATCCAGTCCTCATCGGCCTGTACGGTCATGGTAGTCAGTTTTGTAAACTCGGGGCTGATGACGCTGACACAGGCAGCGGGCGTGATTTTCGGCGCTAATATCGGTACAACGGTGACGGCGCTGTTGGTATCTTTTAAATTAGAAAAAGTGGCACCGGTTATATTGCTTGCGGGTGTGTTGTTTATAATGTTCTGCAAGAAGCAGAGGCTCTCCCGCTGGGGAGAAGTTATTATCGGGTTCGGCGTCCTGTTCATGGGACTTGGTACAATGTCCGGAGCGATGGCGGGAATGAAAGATTCTCCGGCGGTCTTACATATGTTTGCATCTTTACAGTCACCGCTTTTTGCGGTGGTTCTCGGCGCTGTACTCACGGCGGTGATTCAAAGTTCTTCGGTTACGGTCAGTATCATGGTGCTGCTTGCCAATCAGGGAATGATGAGCATGGATATCGGCATGTTCGTGATTCTGGGCTGTAATATCGGTGCATGTACATCGGCTGTGCTCGCATCTTTAAGCGGTAAGAAAGATGCGAAGAGAGCGGCGGCTATTCATCTGATTTTTAACGTGATCGGTACGATCATTGTCTATATTATCTTCCTGTTTAGTGTGGGGCCGATCGTAGATGTTCTCACAGTCATGGCAGGAAACAATTTGGGACGTGTCGTTGCATATGCGCATATCCTGATTAAAGTATTTCAGGTTATCATTATGATGCCGTTTATCAAGGGTATCGTGAAACTGACTTATCTGGTGGTGCCGGGTGACGATAAGAAGGTGGGATATCGGGACAGCTATCAGCTTAAGTTTATCGGCGAGAAAGTGGTGTTAAACCCTGCGACAGCAGTTGTGGAGGCAATCAAGGAGCTGGACCGTATGGCTTCTCTTGCCGATGAGAACTTAAACCGTGCCATGAATGTCCTGCTGACGTTAGAGCCGGAGGAGATCGAAGAAGTACGGGAAGTGGAGAAAAACATAGATTTCTTAAGCCATGCAATAACCAATTATCTGGTTAAGATCAACCAGACAACGCTGCCGATTGAGGACTTGAAGAGTATCGGCGCGCTTTTCCACGTGGTGAATGACATAGAACGTATCGGTG
>CAMWXF010000262.1 GCA_947178115.1 uncultured Lachnospiraceae bacterium | reverse complement strand
CGTTCGGCAGTCTCCTGTTTAATTCCTCATAGGTTTCTTCCTCGTTCTTCAGACAACACATCAATCTGCCGCAGACACCCGAAATCTTTGTCGGATTAAGAGACAGATTCTGCTCTTTTGCCATTTTGATCGAAACTGGTGCGAACTCCGATAAATGCGTATGGCAGCATAACGGTCTGCCACAGATACCGATCCCGCCCAGAATCTTCGTCTCGTCTCTGACACCGATCTGTCTGAGCTCTATTCTTGTTTTAAAAACGGAAGCCAGGTCTTTCACCAGTTCACGGAAGTCGATACGTCCATCCGCCGTAAAATAAAACAATACCTTATTATTGTCAAAAGTATATTCCGCATCAATCAATTTCATCTGCAGATCGTGTTTTCTGATCTTCTCCAAACAGATTTTAAATGCTTCTTTCTCCCGCTGCTTATTCGACGCTTCCTGCTCATCGTCTTTCGGTGTTGCAATACGAAGTACAGACTTGAGCGGCTGAACTACCTTGTCATCTTCCTCCTCTTTCGGATCGCCGACTACCGTACCGTACTCGATTCCTCTTGCCGTCTCCACGATCACGTGATCATTCTTCTTAATATCCAGCTTGCCCGGATCAAAATAATATACCTTACCGGCAGTACGAAACCGCACTCCTATCACTCGTATCATAATCTATCAACCTCCATATTTCTCATGTTCTTTTCAGGCGCCCACATTATCCGCCCTGATTCAATCTCGGACAACTCAGTTCTCCTTAATCGTCAATAATAAAAGTTCCATCGTCAGATCGAAATTGACATTGGCTTCCAGTCTTCTCTTCGCCTGCTGCAATGCATTTACAATCGTCTCGATTCCCTCATATGTGCTTCTGTCCGACACTCTCATGATCTGCTGTATCTCTTCTTTAAAGATCAGACTGTTTACATCTTTTGTGGCCTTAAAAAGCAGCACATCCCGATACCACGCAGACAGTATATCCAGATAATCATTGACATCAAATTTGTATTCCGTGATCTTCTTGATCGCCTTGACAATCTCGTTGACTTCCATGTCATTGATATATTTCACCAGCGTGATCGCCTCGTCCTTAACCTTTTCGAACTCTTCACTGCTGGCGAGCAGCTTCGCCTTGCCGATATTGCCTCTTGCGAAAGCGACACAGATGTTTGCCTTATAATCCGGTACTGCCAATTCTTCCATCAGATATTTCTTCACAAGCATGTCCGACACCGGCTTCATATTAAGTACCACACAGCGGCTTAAGATCGTCGGAAGCAGCGCCTCCACATGAGTGGTAAGAATCAGAATCACCGCATACTCCGGCGGCTCCTCTAACGTCTTCAGCAGTGCGTTCTGCGCCTGTACCGTCATCTTCTCGCCCTCATTCATAATGTAGATCTTACGCGGACTGCTGTAAGGTTTGATCCCGATGTCCCCGTTGATCTGTGCCCTGATATCCTCCACGCCTATCGTGTTAGGCTTTTCATGACTGACATACACAATGTCAGGCTGATTATTGCTGAGCGCCTGTTTACAGGAGTGACATTCCCCGCAGGGCTCTACACCACTCTTCTCACACTGCAGCGCCATCGCAAAAACACGGGCAATAAATTCCTTACCGGAACTCCTCTCTCCGTTGATGATATATGCATGTGAAACCTTATTCGTAGCAATCGCGTTCTGCAAATGCTCTTTCAACTGTTCTTGTCCTATAATATCCGTAAATTTAGCCATCTATAACCCCACCCGTTATTTAATGCTTTATCTTTTAGTCACTGTCGGTCTTTTATACCTCTTTCATCATTAAGTAAAAATATCCAACAGTAATCCTCTGATCTCCCCAATTTTATTGAGAATCGCCAGATTGTCCTGCTCATCCTTCACAAGCTCCTGAGCCAGCTGATCCAGATTCTCGTCGATCAGCCGGATAATGCCGTATACTCTGTGACGCCCCTTCCGATCGAGGAAATTCTCTCTGGAAAAAGCATGGGAACGATTGACTACCTCGTTTAAGAAATCCTTGATCAGCGCCCGATATTTCCTCATATCCTTGATGTCGCGATGCTTCGCCAGCTTATCACCCTGCCTGGTGATCTCCTCCATCATATTCGCCAAAGCATTCTGCAGATCCTGTTCCTCTATCCTGCTGACAAGAGTGAACTTAAAAGTGCCGTCCGTCTCCTGCGCCTGCTGTGTCTGTTCCACCGGCATCGCCTGCTGTATCTGATTTACTTTAATATCCATCTCCCGTCACCTCCCCGCCATAAATATTCTATAGATTTCATACGACTCGAATTGCTTCCTGCCGTATCGCCATATTATATATCGTCTTCGTTACAATTTTCTTGTAGATATGACAGAATCTCTTCCAGACATCTGCTCAGTTTGTCGTTATAAAATGTCCGGCTGATTCCCGCCTTGTTAAGCTTCTCCTCTGAGAAATCTTCGGCATCCGCCAGAAAGCGCCGGCACATCTCTTCATATTTCGGATGATCCTGCGCCATCTCCCGATCCAGTGCCCTCTGAAGCCGCACCCCGTCGTCCAGCTGGATCATAATCGGAAGCACCTTATCTTCTCCGTAGAACCGTCTCATCTGCTCATAGGATTCTAACGTGCCGATCACCACGTAAGAACCGCTCTTTGGATCAATCTCATCATCCGCAACCGTAAAATACCGCCACATGCCCAGACAAGTATGATATACTCTGTCCTCTATCACTCTTCCCTGATTCTGAAGCCTCATGAATCCTTCTTCATCCGTAAAATGATACTCCACCCCGTCTCTTTCTCCCGCCCGAATCGGTCTGGTCGTATAAGGAACGATGGGCCGCAGCATCACTTGGTTCTGAGCCAGTAGTTCTTTATAGATTGTATCTTTTCCTGATGAACTTCGTCCCATCAGGCACACGATTTTTCCCATATTGATAAATACCTTTTATCGATAACAACATTCTATATTAATAATGCCATATTTTGGAAGTAATTTCAAACATTTCATAAAACCACTGCCACTTCTTCTTCGGCTGACACCCCCTGCACACGCAGACCCATACGCATACTCTTCCTTATTTGTGCAAGCAATTCTTCACTCACAACTTCCCCCGGCACGAGAAGCGGAATGCCCGGCGGATATAAATTAATGAAATCGGCCACCGTTCTGCCCACGGCATCCGCTAACGGTATCTTCTCCCGCTGACTGTCATAAGCCTGCGCGGCGCTCATTCTAATTTCCGGTATAACATAACTGCCGCTGTCTTCCGACAGGCTCTCACAGTCTGTTCTTATGCCCTGCTCCACAGAAATCCGCTCTGCTGCTTCATAATCTGTCGTCCGGCTCTTTCCGGCCGCGGACTGCGACATCTCCTTCTCTATCCTATCATCAATCTGCACCAATGCATCAGCCAATCTCTGCCAACCTTCTTCGGTGTCCATGATGGTCATAATCGCTACCACATAATTACCCGCTGCCATCTCCATCTGCAAGTGATATTCTTCCCGCAAAACATCGTACAGCTTTTGTCCGTTCCATAACGAATTTCTCACAAATATCACAATTTTTCCGATATCCCAGCAAAT
>CAMWXF010000261.1 GCA_947178115.1 uncultured Lachnospiraceae bacterium | reverse complement strand
TCATGGATGAGTCCGCGAAGGATGACGGGGTCATCGATTATGCGCACGATGCGGCAGGCAATGTGAAGGATGCCGCAGAGAAATTGGGCGATATGGTAGATTCACTGGATATCTATCAGTACATGACGCCGGCAGAAAAAGAGCGTTACGATAATGCAAAGGAAAATATGGAGCGTGCCACGAAACAGCATGCGGAAGATTATGCCGAAGCGATGGAGGCGTATAAGAATTATTATATTGACCGTGTACGATCTACGGAAGATAAGTATAAGCATTCAGATCAGGTCAACGAGAATGACTTGAAACCGCGGTCTGAAAGCGGCGTGGATTCCGGATGGTCATGGAACGGAAGCAATACCTATGAGAATTATTTCGGCGTGACAGGATGGGTACATCACAATCCCGACACAGGCGAGAACAGAGATTTCCCGCAATCGGAAGGGGATCTGGGGACGCTGGATCATGACCTGTTGGATGACGCTGACAAACAGATGGCAGCAGATATCGTTAAAGTACAAAAGGACGCTTCCGATTATGCGGATAAGCAGTACAGCGGCGGGGATATCACAAAAGACTACAATCGGGATATGCGGGAATACCTGGAGATTATGTCGGATATCGTGATGGCGCATCAGAGCGAAATGACGGAGGATGCCGCCAAGCAGCTTAAGAGCGCGGTCGGGTATGTGGAAGATGCAGCGGGTAACATGCAGTCTGCCGGTAGTGAGGCGAGACATATGCTGGATACGTTGAACGATATGCCGGATATTGCGCTGCCGCAGCTCGGTGGTGATTACCGATCCAGAACGAACAGTCTGACGGCTAATCTGCAGGGGCTGTCAGAAAATATGGGACGGCTGAATGACGAGATGTCTTCCACGAATGATGTGCTGATAGACGATCTGTCAGGTATCAACGATCAGTTCAGCACGATCATGCGGTTATATACGGACGCGATCGATGGCGTTCTGGATATGGATTATTCCAATATTTACGAGGATACTTCCCTGGAGAATGCCGAGACCAGTACCGATGCGACAATCGCAGACTGCAGGAACGGCGGATTGGTACAAGGAGATATTAATGTCTCCGGTATTGCCGGCACCATGGCGATCGAATATGATTTTGATCTGGAGGGTGATGTCACAGGCATTGAGAATGCTAAGATGAATTCCACCTTGCTGACTAAGTGCGTGCAGCGTGGGAATATCAATGTGGGCAAGGTTATGGCGCATAAGAGCTGCGCCGGAGGGATATCGGGTCTGCAGGAGATGGGTACTATCCTGCGCTGTGAGAATTACGGACGAATCGAGACCAGTACAGGTAATTATGCGGGCGGAGTAGCCGGTCAATCCGTTTCCTATATTATGAACAGTTATGCGAAATGTACCGTGTCCGGTAAGGAGTATGTGGCAGGGATTGCAGGCTCCGGTTCGAGTATTGAGAATTGCTGCGCAATCGTGCGCATTCAGGAATCGGATGCATTTTCGGGAGCGATTGCAGGCGATACGGACAGCAGCGGATCTGTGTTGCACAATTATTTCGTGTCGGACGAAATCGCGGGTATCGACCGAATCAGCTATAGCGGCAAGGCGGAACCGATCGGCTATCAGGAAATGTTGGAGATCGAAGGGATTCCGAATAAGCTCCGTATGATGACGATCTCCTTCTATGCAGATGAAGAGGAAGTCAAGATGGTAGAGTGTCCTTACGGCGGCAGTGTTCCCATTGATCTGTATCCGGAGATACCGGCAAAGCCGGGATTTTACGCGGATTGGGATATTAAGGATCTGAACAATGTCCTGTATGACGAAGACGTGACGGTAGAGTATGTCCGGTATCTGACCACACTTGCTTCGGAGCAGACGCGTCCAAACGGGCAGTCTGTTATTTTGGCGGACGGTATGTTTAAGCAGGAGGATGTTTTGAACGTGACAGGTGGAACATCTTCCGAAAACGGTACAACAGATGCAGCGCTGCCGGATGATGTGGCGGAGCGCTGGACGGTGGAGATCCCCGATGACAGTGTGGCGCGGATGAAGACGGAAGAGGCGGATGAAACCCGCGGGACACATACACTGCGGTATCAGGCGCCGGAGGGACAGACCGAAGGCGTGAGCATCTACGTGAAGCAGGACGGCGGATGGAAGCAGGCGGATACGGAACTTATGGGAATCTATCATCTGTTTACGGTCGCGGCCACTGATGGTGCGAATGCGGAGATTGCCGTGTGCATTTATGAAAAGGGAATTACGGACTATCTGCTCTATATTATTCCGGCGACAGTCGTGCTGCTTGTGATCCTCATTTTGATTATCAGGAAAGCCGGAAAAAAGAGAAAAGCAAAGAAGGCGGCGGAAATAGAAGTGCCGAATCAGAAAGAAACAAAAGCAGCAGCGCGAGAAGAAACAAAGGCTGTTGACAAGGAAGAGAAAAAATAGAAAAGGACAGAATGAACCGCTCCGGTATATCAGGGCGGTTCATTTCGTATCTTCAATGATTCTTCTATGGTGATTCCGGGCTGTATGATAAGCAGAGCCGGGTTAGAATACATCCATCACAAACAGATATCCGATCATCACAATCAATCCCACACAGAACAGTAACAGTCCGAAGGACATGCTTCGCGCGATCAACGTATTGTTCTCGGACCATTCCTCATGCATCATCGCAAACTTATGCTCAAAGTCTGTTTCCTTTCTGTCCTTTCGGTAGAAGATTCTGTTACCCAGCGTCTGGAAAAATGATGCGATGCAGGCAAGCATGTGGGTAAAGGGCGTTCCCTCGGGAAGTTCGTGCGGAAGCTTGCTGTCCCGATATACTGTCTTACGCAGGAATACGACGATTCCGTCTACCAGACTGTCCAGAATGCGACAGATTACGCCGAACAGGAAAGGTAGGATCTTGAGCAGAATCGGACGGTAGATCAGGTTTTCTAAGTCTAAGTACTGATACCAGCGGTTAACGTATTCTCTGGCTGTTTTCTTTTTACGTACGACGAAAACCGACGAGCCGGCGACGGAACGGTTTGTGACATCATAGTTGTCACTCATTTTTCCGTTAATCGGAGCTGGTTTCATCATCCATAATCTTACAACCACGAAGTAAACAAACAGGCCGATCACAAGCGAAATCAAGGCGCCCTGCAGATTTGTGAGGGAGAAGTAAGCGACCGGCTCTGCAACAGCCTCCTGTATCGGCACAAGCGTGCGCACGATACTGTCCTCCGGCAGCATGAAACCTTGTCCGATATCAGCCAGTCTGTCCATCACGAAATGCGGCAGGAAGCCCATGATCGGCAGCAGGGTCGCACTTACGGTCAGGGCTGCGGCGCTGATTTTATTCATATATTTGCCTTTCAGCGCGTCGTAATCCGCCTGCACCTTTGCATCTGTATTTTTTTCCACGAAAAGAGCTACATAGAGTTTCGTCATATAGGCAACGGTCAGTCCGCCGCTGAACAGGAAAGCCCATTCTATGGCGTGCAGTGTATCGGCACTCAATATAGCGGAAATCTGTCCATCTCGGAGGAGCTCGGTATATTCCACAATACTCTCGTGGATCAGCGTCTTACTGATATAACCGTTCCAGAGAGGCACACCGCCGATACCGA
>CAMWXF010000260.1 GCA_947178115.1 uncultured Lachnospiraceae bacterium | reverse complement strand
GTTTCGTATTCGTCACGAAAAGATCATCTCCCACGAGCTGTATGCTGTCTCCCAGTTTCTTCGTCATCATCTGCCAGCCGTCCCAGTCATCCTCCGCCAGACCGTCCTCGATGGAAATAATGGGATAACGCTCTACCAGCTCCTCATAATACGCCACCATCTCCTCGGTACTTCGTGTGATCTCCTGTTCTTCTCCGCTGTCATCGAAATCACTGCCCGCCTCATAGCACTCCGTGACATGGCTTCCCGTCACTCTGCCACGTCTGCGTTTCAGCTCCGTTTCACCCGGAAAATGATACACGCCGTCCGCCTCATCATAAAGTTCCGATGCCGCCACGTCCAGTGCAATCTTAATATCCTGTCCGGGCGTATAACCCGCTGCCTTGATAGACTCCACAATCAGATCGAGTACCGCGAATGCATCCGGTAGCGAGGGTGCGAAACCGCCTTCATCGCCCACTCCGGTAGACAATCCTCTGTCATTGCATATTTTCTTCAGATTATGATAGATCTCCGCACAGATACGAAGACCGTCCGCAAAACTCTCCGCCTGCACGGGCATAATCATGAATTCCTGAAAATCTACGGTATTATCCGCATGCTTGCCGCCGTTTAATATATTCATCATGGGCACAGGAAGCAGTCTCGTATAGGCACCGCCCAGATAACGATACAGGGGAATTTCCATAGCCTGCGCACATACCTTGGCACATGCCATGGACACCCCCAGCATGGCGTTCGCTCCCAGATTGCTTTTGTTATCCGTGCCGTCCAGCTCGATCAGAATCCGGTCAATCATTCCCTGATCAAAAGCATTCATTCCCATAAGTGCCTCTCTGATCTTCGTATTTACATTGTTTACCGCCTTGGTAGTTCCGAGCCCGAAATATCTGGTCTCCCCGTCCCGCAGTTCCACCGCCTCAAAGCGTCCGGTGCTGGCGCCGCTGGGCACTGCCGCCCGTCCCACATACTGGGTGCCGCCCACCTCTTTTTCCACCGTCACTTCCGCTTCCACCGTTGGGTTGCCGCGGGAATCCAGTATCTCTCTTGCATGTACATCTACGATCCTTAATTTCATAGCCATAAAAAACCTCCTGTGCGCAACTGCCTTTTTATTTTTAATAGTAGTATGCACACAGGAGGCCTGTTTTATAATTTACTTATCCTAATTATTATTTTTTTCCTACTCGTTTCTGATTGCCGCCAGCGGGCTCAGCTTCATCGCTCTTCTCGCCGGGAAGAATCCTGCCAGCATACCGACCAGAATCGCAAATATCAGCGACAGTCCCATCAGCCAGACCGGAATATAGGAGATATTCGAATCTCCCAGCATCATTTCCTGCGAGGCCTGTGCCAGTTTATTGATCACGGCAGATATCGCGAAGCTCAACCCTAATCCGATGCACCCGCCGATCAGCCCGATGAACCCTGCTTCCATCAGGAAAAGACTCCGAATATTACGCAGATCGCAGCCCAGTACTTTCATAACTCCGATCTCCTTCGTCCGTTCGTAGATGGACATCATCATCGTATTGGTAATACCGATCGCCGCCACGAACAGTGACACCGCGCCGATTCCGCCAAGCACCATCTGTATCGTACCCATGGACCGCTGGCTCGATTCCACCCAATCCGCATTGCTGTATGCATTATAGCCCAAATTTGTCAGATAATTCTGCACTTCCATGACATTATCCAGATCGTCCACATTCACATCCAGCTCACTGTAAAATATCTCCTTGTAAGGCTTGCCCGTCTTAGTTGTAGGCTGCCCGGGAATCACTTTATTCTTGAATATCTTCTTAAGCTGCGCGGTCAGCTGCTCCAGATCACAGTAGGTATACCAGCCGTACTGCGACCAGCTGTTCTCATCATTGGGAGCTTCCACTCCGCAGGCTTCGATCATATACTTTTTCGGCTGCGGTATGGTCTGTCCGTCTTCTGTCGTACTCCCCGCAGACCAGTATGCACTCGTATCAAATATCACGAAGATCGTATCATTCATCAGGTCGATATCCGGCAGAACGCCGGTCTCCCAATAACTTCCTCCGCTGCCCTTAGTATTATAAAAATTCTGAAGCACCTCGTTGCCGTAGAAAAATGTGAGTGTATCATCGTCACCGGGCAGCCGGCCCTGTCCGACGTTAATATTCATCTCTGCAAAGGATTCCTTCGGCATACCTCTGATTTGCAAATATCCCTGATAACTGCCGTACCTGGCTATGGCATCGGTTTCCAGAATCGGACAGACCGAATCCACATGTTCTAAGCTCTCAATCTCCCGTATCAAATTATCATCCAGCCGTTTTTCTTCCGAGCTGTCACTGTTCCACGGTTCCCGCACCGTGATCTGTGTCAGACTTCCGTATGATTCTATCTGTTCCATCTGGGTTCGGCTAAGTCCCAGTCCCAACGAAACCATGACCACGATAGATGCCACACCGATGACCACGCCTAATACCGTCAATACCGTTCTTATTTTTCTTTTCCACAAATTACCGCTGCTCATCCGCAGCAGGTCAAGGAATTTCATACCAATAACCATGCCTTTCTCTTAGCCTGCGAATTTTTTATATTTAATTCCATCTGTTATCGTCCAGATCCGCCAGGTCCTCCGCAAGCAGCTGCGCCGCCTTTTTCTTCTTGCGGATCTGTATGAATACGATCACTCCGGCAATCGCTGCTGCTAAGACAACCGCGATGATTGCAATGATCGGACCGGTTTTCTTCTGACTGCCCTCTTCGCCCATCATCATATCACCGTCCATCATCATATCGCCATCCATCATCATGTCATCGTAAAACTCTTCCGTTACGAACAGCGTGATCGGCTTCTCCGTGGTAGTCACATTGCCCGCATCATCCTCGTAAGATATCTGCATATTGATCGTTCCGTCATCCATTGTAGCCGCAATACCGGTCAACATCACATCCACGTTACCGGTCGCACCCGACTGCAGATTACCTACAAACGCTGATGCCTCATCGATGGAATCCGCGACAAATTTCACCTGCACGTTATAGAGCGTCGTCTTACCTGTATTATAGATGCTGAACATTACGTTAGACTGCCCGCCCACCGTGATATCCGTGGGAACCACCTCCGGTATGCTCGTGTCAAAACGGCTCTCCTGGGAGATCGGTATGGACACGCTGGCCTTATCCGTCAGATCGAACATGACACCTGCGTCATATTTCATATTGACATCTAATACATATGGTTTCTGCGCCAGATCGGCCTTCGCCGTCATCTCGATTATGATATCCGCCGCGGTGTTTGCCGCAATACTGTCCATATAGACGGAGCTTGCACCGGAAGTAGGCAGGAATGCCGAGTAAGTATTGGTCTTATCCTCGCCTTCCGCCGCCGCCTGCATATCAAAAAGTACATTGGTAACTGCCAGATCCTTGGCCGTGTTCTTTACATGTATTGTCAGTGTAAATGTATCACCTGCAAATACCTCCGCAGGGCTCGTCTCGAATCCGGTCACCACGATACGCGGCTTAGAACCAGTCGTCTCCTGCCCACTGCCGCCGATAAATCCGCTGCCCGGTTTACCGATCGTCTGCACATATACGGTAAGCTCCGCCGGAGTCTCGCTGCTGATACCCGCTGTCGTATAAGAT
>CAMWXF010000259.1 GCA_947178115.1 uncultured Lachnospiraceae bacterium | reverse complement strand
TCATCAGGTTATTCATGTTGCCGGGCATTCCGCCACCCGGAAATCCTCCTCGCTTTGCCATAACAATCTCCATTCTGTTTTCTATCTTATTCTTCTTCAATATCCATATGAATCAACTGTGACAGATCCACATAGTTCTGCTCAAACGTCTCCCTGTTCGGCACCGTCTGTACCGTCACGTCAATCTCTTTTCCCACTGCGTCAGCGAGCATCTGCTCCAGAAGCTCCTTGTGTCCTTCCTGCCGCAAAAAATAGTCGGAGGCGAGACCATCCTCCACAACCACAAGCAGTCTGCTGTCACCGCCCAGACTTAAGCGTGCATCACGCAAATACTGTTTCATGGGCATGGCTGCACTTGCCACAATATCCTGCCATCGGTCGACTACTGCCTGTACGTCCTCCGGAATCGCTTTCGGCAGAGGCGGCCGTTCTTTCGCTGTCCGCGCACCGGCCTGAGTTCCAAAATCACTGTCTCCGGCATACCCCTGTACACCGGCCGGCATCACCGCAACACCGTTTTCCAGCTTATCCTCTATCACCCTGACTCGCTCCACCACGGAACCGTAATCCTGCTCCATATTTGGTTTGCACAATTTGATCAGGGCAATTTCAATTAAAATTCTCTTCTGCGGTGCATACTTAATCTGTCCCGACAATTCCGAAAAAATACGAATATAACGCATGAGCGCATCCGTCTCCAGCATTTCGGATTCCTCTTTCAGACGAAGCAGATTGTCGGAAGATACATCTATGATATCCTCAATATCGTCAGAGGATTGCAGAAGAAGAAGATTTCTGAGATACCATGTGAAGTCTGTTACAAACTGCACGAGTTCCCGTCCCTGCATGACAATCTCTTCCAGAAGTCCGATGCAACCCGTCACATCCCCTTCCAGGACATGGCGCAAAAGTCTGCTGAACACCTCCGTGTCCACCGCTCCCAGCACATCGAGCGCTTTATCGTAGGTCAATTCCTGCCCGAAATGAAACGCGATACACTGATCCAGCAGGCTCAGTGCATCACGCATGGAACCGTCCGCCGTTTTTGCGATATAGCGCAGCGCTTTTTCCTCCACCTGCACCTGTTCTCTGTCCATTAACTCCCGCAGCCGTTCCACAATTGTCTCAATCGAAATCCTGCGAAAATCATACCGCTGACAGCGGGATAAAATGGTAATCGGAATCTTGTGCACCTCGGTGGTCGCCAAAATAAAAATTACATAGGACGGCGGCTCTTCCAACGTCTTTAAGAGCGCGTTGAAAGCGCCGATAGAAAGCATATGCACCTCATCAATAATATAAACCTTAAACCGTCCTTCTGCCGGAGAATAGGATACTTCCTCCACAATCTCACGGATATTATCTACACCGTTGTTAGAAGCAGCGTCAATCTCGATCACATTCATGCTGGTGCCCGCCGCAATTCCCTTACAGCTTGCGCACTCCCCGCAGGGACTTCCCTCCACAGGGTGTTCACAGTTAACCGCCCTCGCAAAAATTTTTGCAATCGAAGTCTTGCCCGTACCTCTCGTCCCGCAAAACAGATAGGCGTGACCGATACGATCCGCCTTGATCTGATTCTGCAAGGTGGTGACAATATGTTCCTGTCCCTTTACATCCTCGAACCGTCCGGGACGAAATTTACGATATAACGCTGTATATGACATCTATTAATCTCCGAAGTTGATACCTACCATCTTCGCTTCCTGTACGATGGTTGCATCAGGTGATACCATTTTCAATTTTCCGGCCACTTCCTCAAGCGGAACCTTCACAACCTCTCTGTTCTTGTAACCCACCATAAAGCCGTACTCACCCTTCAGGATCAGCTTGCCGGCCTCAGCGCCGAGTCTGGTTGCAAATACTCTGTCATAAGGGCAAGGGCTTCCGCCGCGCTGTGTATGGCCCGGAACTGTGACACGCACATCCATGCCTGTCTTTTTCATAATTTTATCCGCAATTTCATAGGAAACAGAAGGGTAAGGATAATTCTTCATCTTCTCCTTGTATTCCTTCTTAGAAAGTTTTGCGTCCTCCTTGGAAATCGCACCCTCCGCTACAGCCATGATGGTGAAGCGGGCACCTCTCTTCGCACGGGCATTGATCGCCTTAATAACACTGTCAATGTCATAGGGAATCTCGGGAATCAGGATAATATCCGCGCCGCCTGCCATACCGGCATTTAACGTCAGCCATCCTACCTTATGTCCCATAACCTCTACGATAAAGATACGTCCGTGAGAGGAAGCCGTGGTGTGAATGCAGTCAATACAATCCGTTGCAATATCCACCGCGCTCTGGAAACCAAAGGTCATATCCGTTCCCCACAGATCGTTGTCTATTGTCTTAGGAAGCGTGATAACATTGAGCCCTTCCTCACGGAGCATGTTAGCTGTCTTATGTGTTCCGTTTCCGCCCAGAATCACCATACAATCCAGTTTCAATTTATAGTAATTCTGTTTCATCGCCTCCACTTTATCCAAACCGTTTTCGTCAGGCTCCCGCATCAACTTAAAAGGGGTTCTGGAGCTTCCGAGTATGGTACCGCCCTTCGTCAAAATACCTGCGAAATCCTGTCCGGTCAAAATACGGAAATCCCCGTAAATCATTCCCTTGTAGCCATCCAGGAAACCATAAATCTCCACATCCTCACTGCTGCAGGAAAGGCATTTCACTACGCCTCTCATCGCTGCATTTAACGCCTGACAATCCCCACCGCTGGTCAACATTCCGATTCTTTTCATCCTGCTTCCTCCTTATACCCTCTTTGCTATATTGCTTTTTATAAAAAAATACCAATTAAATTATAGCTTATTTTTCTCTTTATCACAACTTCTATTTCACGGCTTTTCCTTACTTATCATCGCTCTCGTCTGTAGATCCCTCTTCCACCCGTGCCTCTCTGCGTTTTAGCTTCTCGATTCGGTTTCTCTCCCTCAGTTCCTTAAAGAAAGCTTTGAGAATGTCCTGACACTCTTCCTCCATGACCCCACGGCGCACGATCACCTGATGATTGAACTCCGGCATTTCCAGTATATTTAAAATAGAACCGCCGCAGCCCGCCTTTGGATTCATCGCGCCTATGACAGTCTCTGTGATTCTCGCCTGCACGATTGCCCCGGCGCACATCTGGCAGGGCTCTAATGTCACATAGAGCGTGCACTCCTCCAGACGCCAGTCCTTCATCACACGACTCGCTTTATTGATCGCGGTGATCTCCGCATGGGCAAGCGTGTTCCTGTCCGTATTACGACGATTGTAACCTCTGCCGATGATCTTGTCCTGATATACAATCACACAGCCGATCGGCACTTCCCCCAGAGCATAGGCTTTTTTTGCTTGTTTTATGGCCTCTCTCATGTACTTTTCGTCCTGTGTCATCTTTTCCTCCATCTGCCTGTTCATCCCGTGTCTGCGGCAAAGTCCGCAAACCCCATATGATTATTTTAGACTACCCTCTCCCACTTTACAAGCCAAATAAGGGCGCCGGACAAAACCAAGGGTCGAAAAAAGATTTTAGAAAAGAGTGGACAAGACTTTCATTTCTAATTATAATCTAATACATATGGAGACGTATCGAAGTGGTCATAACGGGGCGCACTCGAAATGCGTTAGCCCTCCGGGGCAC
>CAMWXF010000258.1 GCA_947178115.1 uncultured Lachnospiraceae bacterium | reverse complement strand
TTTTTTGTGTCAATTTTTTGCAGTAGCAGCTGTTATGAAAAGTCCGGATTTCTTAAGCGCGGGACGAAGCGCCATGTATACCGCAACGGACACGATGGTGGAGGTAAATGCGTTGATGGAGGTGGAAGCCACGTTCCATGCCAGTGTCAGTTCTGCGGCGGGTTTGCCTAAGATCAGCAGTTTATAGAAGTAACCGACTAACGGATCGAAGATTACGTTGAACAGCAGTCCGCCTACGGCGGCTGCGATCGTCCATTTTAAAACTTTGGCGTTGTCCTTTTCGGTGCTGATATGGCCGATTTTATGAGCAATAACACCTGTAATGAGTCCGATACAGAGCTTCAGAATGAAGGTCTTGGGAGCGTAGGCGATGTAGACGGGATCAAACAGATCGCCGATGGTCATGCCGATGGCACCGCCGAGACCGCCGTAGAATCCGCCCAGAAGCAGGGCACCGAGTACGCATACCGCATTGCCCAGATGGATGGAAGTGGCATCGCCTCCGGGCATGGGAATCTTGATCTGCAGGAAAGTAAACACTACATAGGAAAGTGCGGCAAAGATACCGGTCAGTACAATTTTCAAAAGTTTTTCGTTTTTCATAATTACATTCCTCCTCGAACAATGTTATAGATAACTATACTGCAAAATGGTATGATGAAAAGTGCCAATTTAAGTTTTTTTGACAATACCAGCAAAACGAGTCAGATGGATTAAGAGAGAAAAAAACGGATATCCTACATCACAAAAGAAATGACTGTAATAGTCAAAAAAGTGAGGATCGTAAAATGGGAGAGAAAATAAAGCAGTTTAGGACGGATTTCTTTTATTATGTCTGGCTTTTTGTCTTGGCGGCAGTGTTCGGGTGGCTCTGGGAGGGCTTTCTGTATCTTTTTAAAGATGACACATATGTCAATCGTGGATTTCTGACAGGTCCCTGGCTTCCGATCTACGGTACAGGCGCTGTTATGCTGGAAATACTGTTTCATAAGTGGCGCGACCGGCCGGTTCTGATTTTTGTGTCATCTATGTTGTTATGTACCGTATTGGAATATCTTTCGGGATGGTATCTTGAATTGACCTGGGGAGTCAAATGGTGGGATTACAGTGACATGCCATGGAATCTGCATGGCAGGATTTGTGTCTTGAGCAGTGCGCTTTTCGGCCTCGGCGGTATGCTTCTTGTGTGTGTGATCAGTCCTCTGTTTTATTCGCTGTACCGGAGGGTGCCGTTGAGAGTCAGGATTGGACTTGGTGTGCTGATATTATGCCTGTTTGCAGCGGATGCGGCATACAGTGCGATGCGGCCGCATGCCGGTGTGGGAATCACGTATCGTTAGCAATATATACAATTTGAGCAGCCCATATTTGTGGGTTATGACAATAAAGGAAATCTGTTGAATAACGGCAAATTATGTTATTATTATGCTAATACTGTTTATTCGGCTGAACAGATGGGGAGATCTGTTCAGCCGACAGAACACTAAGGAAAAGTGTCAGTGTCAGAACTGATAGATAATGAGGGGTCATAAGATGTGGGATAACGTCTGGTTTTATGTATTGCATGGGCTTGCCGCCTTATGCGCGACTATCTTTGCTTTCAAAAGCTATAGGAAGAAAAGCCGTCTGGGCGTGTTTACGGGAAGCATGTGTCTGGCGGCAGGCATGTTGAATATAGCATACATTGCAAGAATCATTGTAAAATCTTATTTCATGGCGTCTTTGTGCACCAGTATATATTTCATATGTATGGACGCGCTGGTACTCACCACATTTCAGTTTGTCGTGGAGTTTACAAATTATAAGGCTCTGACACTCAAACGCAGAAAATATTTTTATCTGCTGCTTGGCGTGATCACCCTGATTGATGCGTCGCTGCTTATCGTCAACATCTTCCGTGAGATCATGTTGCGTTATCAGTATAATTTGTACAGTATATATGCGATCAAGTTTATGTATGTGCCCAAACCGTTATTTTATCTCCATCTTGGGTTTACGTTCCTTGTGGGGGCGGCCATTGTGTATGTTCTTGTTGTAAAAGTATATACGGTGCCTAAGATCTACGGCGGGAGATACCGGTATATGTTGACCGGACTTTTTCTTGTGATTCTGTTCAGCGGCGGATATGTTTCGGGGGTGCTCAAGGTGAGCATAGATCTTTCGGTGCTGTTTTATGGGTTTGTCACGCCGGTCATATACGGCAATATATTTGACTATACGTCTAAGGGAATGCTGAATTCTACCCGTAAGATGGTTCTGGAATATATGGGAACGCCGATGGTGCTGTTCGATTACGAGGGATATGTTGCGGATACGAATCGCGACATGAGAGAACTTTTTCCTGTATTAAATCAGGAGCATAGGAAGATCAGCATGATGGATTTCATGCAGATCGCTTCTTTCAAGGAACTGCAAAGCACGGTGACGGATCAGGTGTTTGAGTGGAGAAACTCCAACGAGGGCGGCTCGAAGGTGTATCAGTGCAATTTCACCTGCCTTCAGGATGAGAAGGGCAGAAATATCGGACATCTGCTTATTATGAAGAATCTGGAAGTGGAACGGGATATGCTGACACAGCTGTATTCTAAGCAGAGCTTCCATACCAGAATGAACCGCATAATAGGGAAAAATATCTATCCGATTACGGTAGTGGTCTGCAACACCAACGGGATCGGGCTCGTAAATGATGTGTTCGGGTGGACAAAAGGCAATGAAATGCTCAGAAGAGCGGCGGATCTGCTGCGGGACAACCTGCCGAATACCGCTGTGCTTGCACGACTGGAGGACGGGGATATGGCGGCCGGACTTGCCGAGGCCGAACAGGAATATGCGATCCGCCTGTTTGAAAATATCAGAGAGCAGTATCGTGATGGCAATGATACCGGAATCAACACGGATCTGGAATACGGTATTGCGGTGATCAGAGATGACAGCAAGAGTGTGGAGGAAGCGCTGAAAGAAGCTTCCGACAGTATGCATACAAAGAAACTGATGAATGTGACATCCCAGAAGAGTTCCCTGTTGGATTCGCTGACGCAGACGTTGACGGAGAGCGATTATGAGACGGAGGAGCATGTGGAGCGTACGAGAGAGATGGCCGTAAGACTGGGCAAGGCGATCAACCTGTCTGACACCGAACTGGGGCGGTTAGCGCTGCTGGCGGTGCTGCATGATATCGGTAAGATCGCGATTCCGCATGCAATACTGCTTAAGCCGGGCAAGCTGACGGACGAAGAGTGGGAGGTCATGAAGAGCCACACGGAGAAGGGATACCGGATCGCCAGTGCCTCCAAGGAGCTGCAGCCTATTGCGGAGTACATATTGCACCATCATGAAAGATGGGACGGTAACGGCTATCCGGGCGGACAGAAAGGGGAGGAGATCCCGTTGTTGTCCCGTATCATTACGGTGGTGGATTCCCATGATGTCATGGTGCACGACAGACCTTATCACAAGGCGATGAGTCATGAACAGGCGGTGGAAGAGCTGCTTCGGTGTTCCGGTACGCAGTTTGATCCGCAGCTGGTTCAGGTATTTTTGAAAGTCATAAACGCCGAGGCGTGAAGGGTATAAAGATTCAGAAAATAATTTACGGAAGCAGGGAACCTTTTCCCTGCTTCTTTTATCTTATTGACAGAACG
>CAMWXF010000257.1 GCA_947178115.1 uncultured Lachnospiraceae bacterium | reverse complement strand
CTTCGTATAACCGCTCATGGACGTATAGATATTCTTATTATCCGCCTGTGTGATCTCCACCTTCCATGGAAGCAGTCCCTTATATCCCGCGGGAACCGTTCTTGTAAGTATATAGGTTCTGTCGGCGTACAGCGCATCCTGAGATACATAACCGCCGTTCTGCGTGATAGTAATATCCTCTATTTCCTCCTGCCCGGAGAACTTACCGTCAGAGTTAACGTCTATATAGAGCCTGCAGACATAACGAGTGTTATAGGAAGCTGCACCCTCATTCTGAATCTTAAAACGGTATTGTAGAGTATATCTTCCGTTCCTGTCCGGGTTGATATAATAGAGATCACTGCCTTCCTCGACCTCACCGTTCACCGCAACCTCGGTCAGGCTCGCCTTCGGACGGTTCAGATAGAACTTAAAGAGTTCGGAATTCTCCTCGATATCTCCCTTCACATAGAAGTTCAGATATTTATTCTTCATCGCCTTGGTCACAAACTCATATAAGTATGTACAGTTATCGATATGATCCCCATCGATTGCCCTGGCAGGCACTGTATTCTCCTCTCTTTCTACGATCAGAGAAACTGTTTTATTATCCCAATTGCCTCCCGCTCTTACCTGCTTTGTCAGATTATCCACGTCTTTGGTAAAGCTCACATTGTTTCCTGCAAAATTGTCACTATCAAAGACTGTAAGTCTGTAGCCATCCTTCACCTTGACAGAAGAAATATCCAGATTCTTCACACCAAGCGCCGTAAGCTGTTTACTGTTGTACTCTCCCTCAGTCAGATTGACGCGTGCACCTTTATACTCTGTATCCGCATAGACAGTCACCGGCTGCTCCATGAAATCATCCGCAATAATCACCGGGTAGGAACCATCCAGGAATGAAACCAGAGCATTCATCTTCTCCTTGGAGATGTCATTTCCGCCGTACCTTACATAACTATAGAAATAAGTCCAGTCATTTCTGTTGCCATTCTTATATTCCGAAGTCAGCAGACCCAGCATCGGCAGATTCACCACCCTAAGGTCTCCGATGTTGTAATAAATCAGTCCGTCCATATCCACATCATTGAACGCAGTACCTGCCGCCACATGCTTCTCATCCGGCTTGCCATAATAGCTGGTGTCCGTCCAATAACGCATATTCAGATGGTCTTTGCTCGTGCCGATATAGATCAGGTCGTAAGTCTCATTCAGCTTCTCGATCTTGCCGATAAACTCTGCGGTCGTCATGACTGTGATCTCCGCCTTCTCCACACCGGGAGCCCAGGCCTTGATCTGATCCAGAGTAAGCTCAGCCTCATCCGCCATAGCAGGCTGGATCTCCAGCACCTTGATCTCCTTCTTCGTCTCCACCTTTCTGCGGTCTCTGTAATTCAGAATGTGCCGTACCGCCTTCGCCTGCGATATACTGGTGGAAAGGGGCTTATAATTCCCCGATGTATCCGATTCACGATACAGATTCTCCAGCTTGATCTCATCCAGAACACACTGGAATCCCGGTTCGATCTCGCCGCCGTCCTGGTAAATCGTTGCGACATAGAACTGGTCGTTGATGATGGAATCGCTGCCGTTACCGAATCTGCAGTAGACCTGCTCTTCCACAAAGTTCTTGTCCGCATCCTCAACAATGCCGTCCATTAACTGTTTCACGGTAAGTCTCGCATAATTATTGCGATATTTCTCATACCATTCACTGAGATTATCCTGACAGAGCATCGCGGAAAGTCTGAATATACTGGTGTCACTAAGTTCCTCATTGACCGCGATACTACCGCTGTCGTCTTTTACATACAGAATAGAACCATCTACCAGACACGGCATCGCGCCTGCAATCGTTTTCTCAAAGAAATATTTCAACACTTCTTCAGACAGATCGTTTTCCGCCGAATAGTTATGTACATCCTTGTCACCGCTATCATCGTTGACACTGTCGGAAGTGGCCTTAATCGTCTTCTTATCAGACCCGGTACTGTTCTCCGAGATACTGCCTTCACCGGAATCATCGCTATCCTTTGAACCGCTGCCCGTATCGGAATCAACGTTATTATCTGAAACACTGCCTGTATCAGAACTGCCGCTGTTTTCAGAACCACTGCCTGTATCGGACGGTCCGCCGTTTCCTGGGGTGCTGCCTGTCTCGGAATGCCCGGTATTCTCTGAACCATTGCCCGTATCAGAAGCTCCGGCATTCTCTGAACCACTGCCCGTATCAGAAGCTCCGCCGTTTCCGGAACTGTTGTTTGTATCGGAACCTTCGCCGTTCCCGGAACTGCTGTCCGTCTCAGAACCTTCGATGTTTCCGGAACTGCTGTCCGTATCGGAGCCACTATTATTCTCTAAGGTACTGTCTGTCCCTAAGCTGTCAGTGCTCTCTTCCACATTGCCGTCTGCAACCAGTTTGCGCCAGTTGCCCCGAATAGAATCAGCCGCTATTAGCTTCGACTTTATCACACTGCCGGAGACAGCGATTACTTCATTCCCGCTTTCGGAGCCTTCATCATTATCGCCGTTTTCCGCATTGCCTTCATCTCCGGTGTCAATGTCATTGCCTGATACATCACCACCGTCTTCAAGTACATCCGCCCTCAATCCGGAATTAAGATACAGAAAATCAAAGTTCGGTATCTTATCCATGTCGTTGAGTTCCTGCGGAGTGAATGTCAATACCTTGATACGGAAATCTTCGTAATCGACCTTATCCATATTGAGTACGTATTTCTTAAACCACTCGTTACTCTTGAATGTATTCTTACACCAGATCTCTTTACCGGGGAAAGTGTATTTCTGTCTGGGCTGGCTAGCGTCCTGACCATCCCATTCTACAAATTCGTACTCGCCATCTTCACTCAATACGATATTTTTGGTTACTGAATACACGATTGTACCTTCGTCGGGTGCCTTATTGGCGGACACTCTCTCAAAGGCAACGATATAATATTCCTCGCTTCCATCTCCCTGTGCGAGCGCATTCTTTTCATTTTCATCATCATCGACCGGATCATCTGCCGCCGGCTCATCCGAATCGGTGTTGTCATCCGGGTCCGCCTCATCCGGGTCTGTCTGATCCTTATCTGTATTATCGTCCGAATCAGTATTATCCTGATCCGGCTGATTCGTGTCGGCATCACCGTTTGAACCTTCGCCATCACCCGGTTTCTGCTGGTCGTCCGCTCCCGTATTGTCACCGGAGCCCGTCTCACCCGTGCCTGCGCCGCCGTCCTGACCGGACTTGTCTTCCGCTGCTGTGCCATCCTGTGATTCCGATGTGCTGCCTGCATTTGCACCGTCACCGGAGCCGTCCGCCGGCGTATCATCCGCAACCAGTCTAAACCACTTGCCATCTCGAAGACTGGCAAAAACAGATGTCGTTCTCTTCGCAACATCGGTACTGCTTACACCTGCGCCGGCATCCTCCGAATGATCGGTGCTGCCGGAACCGTCGTTACTGTCGCCATTACTGCCGTTATCACTGCCGCCATTATTATCACCGCTACTGCTACCGTTGCCGTTATTATCTCCGTTGCCGCTGTCGCCGTTGTCGTTATTATCTCCGTTGCTGCTGTCTCCGCCGTTGTTATCTTCATTGCTGCTATCGTTGCCGCTATTGTTATCTCCGTTGCCGCTGTCGTCACCG
This sequence comes from uncultured Lachnospiraceae bacterium, assembly GCA_947178115.1. GTDB lineage: Bacteria > Bacillota > Clostridia > Lachnospirales > Lachnospiraceae > UBA3282. The sequence continues at coordinate 16 of CAMWXF010000257.1, read as the reverse complement.
GTGCCGTTATTATCCC
>CAMWXF010000256.1 GCA_947178115.1 uncultured Lachnospiraceae bacterium | reverse complement strand
TCTTCATATCGGCGATCTCTGTACGCAGGTCATTCATATAGTCTTCCTGCGACTTATTTTCAACCAGCTCCGTATCATACAGTTCCTGAATCTTTAATGCCAACTGCTCTAACTCTTCGTCCGTATATTCTTCATTGTAGAAACATTTCGTGATCTCAGCGTAATATTTTACCACTTCCTTCGGCGTAGGCGGATAATTCCGCTCTAAATCTCTTTGCAGAACCTTCTGCACCGCTGTTGATTCCACTACAGTTTCTTCGTTTGCATTAGACTTACGATTTAAATTTATCACATACCCCGCAACTACCGCTACAAGGATCAGACCTATGATGATAATAGTGATTACTCCGGAACGTTTCATAACTTATCGACTCCTTTCTCAATCGTCCTGAAACATAAGATCAACACTCCTGCCGTCTTTCGCCGCCACTGCATTTGGAAAAATTTTCCTTACCTCGCGCATATACTCCTCCGGACGAATCAGTGACGGGCTGTAATGCGTCAGCCACAGCTCCCCCACATCCGCCTGTTTTGCCAGTTTGGCCGCCTCGTAGAAAGTCATGTGTTTATATTCTTTCGCCTTCGCGAGCTTCTCCGGTTCTCCGTACATACCCTCGCAAATGAAAAGGTCTGCGCCCGCGGCACCCTGTACAATGCTTTCCGTAGGTCTGGTATCCGTACAATACGCCACCTTAAGCCCTTTACGCTGCTCCCCCAGCACCATATCCGGCGTAAACGTACCGTTTTCCGTCTCTATTATCTCACCTTTTTGCAAACGATTCCAGTAATTTCTCGGAATGTTGAGTTTTTCTGCTCTCGACACATCAAATCTGCCGATTCGGTCTATCACGATACTGTACCCGTAACAGATGACATTGTGATTGACCCTGTAGGCTTCTATACGGAACCCGTCAAAAGTGACCGTCTGCGCAGTCTCCGTCAGTTCCAGACAGTTGATTTCAAAAGGAAGCTCCGGTGCTATCACGCGCAGAGAATTCACCACTTTTGCAAGCCCTTTAGGTCCGATGAGCAAAAGCGGCTCGGTCCGTTCCGCATTGCCCATGGTGAGCAGCATACCGGGCAGTCCGCTGATATGATCGGCATGATAGTGGGTAAAGCAGATCACATCAATGGGTTTCGGACTCCAGCCCTTCTCCTTCATCGCGATCTGCGTACCCTCCCCGCAATCGATCAATATACTTGTCCCGTTATAACGCGCCATCATTGACGTAAGCCACCGGCCAGGCAGCGGCATCATGCCCCCTGTGCCCAATAAGCAGATATCTAACATGTGTTACTCCCATTCTGTTACCGCAACAGTCCGGGGCAGTTTAGTGTATCAAAGCAATTCCTTGCGTTCCCATTCTTCTACGGGAACTGCAAATCCTTCCACAATTTTGCGGTAGCATTCCTCACAGAGATCAAATCTGTGGCTTATGCCATCCTTCGATCCGAAAAAGCCGAAGTCATGCTCCACGTGGATACATTCCTCTTTGAGAAATCCATTTTCTACCAATAAATTTTTGCCGCAGCAATTACAAACTGCCTGAACCATTTCAGTTTCTTTATTTTCTGAATAAACACGCATGACAAACCTCCCATATGTTACTTACTTATTCCTCTATGCCTCATTTTATCAGACAAAATGTGTAACAACAGTGGTAATTGTTCCATGCCGTTCCTATCTCTTCCAAAAGATCAGGGCATCTTCCGTCGGTTTCTCGTAGAAACCGGGTCTAACTCCCGCTGACACGAATCCCAGCTTCTCATATACATGAATGGCGGCGGCATTGCTCACTCTGACCTCCAGCGTGTATGCCGTAAGCCCTTCCCGTTCGCCTTCCTGCATCAAATGCTGCAGCATTGCCGTACCGATTCCCTGATTTCTCGCTTCCGGCGCGATCACCACATTCGTGATGTTACCCTCGCCGGCAATCATCAGGACGCCGCATCCTCCCAGAAGCTGTCCGCCCCGCTCCGCCACATAATATCTGGCATCCTCTTTGCTGATCATCTCCAGAAAAGAGTCCGCCGACCATGGCATGGAAAAGGTCTGCTCTTCCAGCTTACTGATATAAGGTACGTCCTCGGGGGTCATTCTTCTATATGTAACCATACAGCTTCGTCCTGCCTTTCCTGCTGTATGCACAGATCGATTATGCCTGCGCCGCACTGCCTTCCGCACGTTCCCGCTCCGCCTGAGACAGTCTCAGATATTCGGGAACATGCTCCGCGCCGCTCACAACCTTACCCTGTGCATAGTATACACTTCCAAGCGCCGCGATACAAGCCGCGGACTGCCTGTTCCTGTGCGCCGGTGCCAGTGTGTAGGGCACCTGCATCACTTCCGCCATCCGTTCCCTGAACACCGGAATCCCGTCACCCACGAAAACCACCCGTCTGTCGAGCCGGTTCAGCGCTTCCGCGATCTCATCGAAGGAAACCGCACACTGCCCCTTAATGACACGCATGTCATATCCATTTTCTCCGCTGACAAACTCATAGATACCGGTATATACCTGACTTCTTCTGGCATCCATGATGGGACACACCGCCGCATCCGTCCCGTACATCTGATAGGCAAGCCCTTCCAGCGTGGGAACCGGAACGATAGGTTTCTCCATGGCAAAAGCAAGTCCCTTCGCCGTAGCCGACCCGATCCGCAATCCGGTAAATGATCCCGGCCCCGCCGCCACTGCGATCGCGTCCACAGCGGACAGATCAAGCTCCACCATATTCCGAATCTCGTCAAGCATGGGAAGCAGTGTCTGGGAATGGGTCTTTTTATATTGTATGGTATACTCCGCAATTAAATTATCATCTTCCGCCAGTGCCACGGACGCCACCAGTCCGGAACTGTCCAGTGCCAATATTTTCATGATAACTCCTTAATTGTAATCCTGCGATAGTCGAACCCTTTGCTCAAATCTTTCTCTATCGTGATCTGCCGGTACGCAGGCGGCAGTATCTCTTCGATCAGATTCGCCCACTCGATCAGGCAGATGCCGTCACCATAGAAATAATCTTCATAGCCGATCTCGTCCATCTCCTCCACATCGCCGATGCGGTACACATCAAAGTGATAGAACGGCAGTCTGCCCTCCTCGTAAATCTGTACGATCGTAAAAGTAGGACTGTTTACCGGCTCTTCTATATCAAGCCCCGCTGCAACGCCCTGCGTCAGAACGGTTTTGCCGACACCCAGATCACCGGTTAAGGTGTAGACTTCTCCGGCTTTCGCCTGCTGCCCGATCTGTCTGCCGAGTTCAAAAGTTTCTTCGGCGCTGTATGTCTCGATAATCTTCATTGTTATTCTCCCGTGTAAGATTTAGTACTTCTCACACATATTCAACTAACCTCTGATCTTAACTTTCTTAGGCGGCATGTGGGTGGAAATGATCTCGATCACCTTATACTTGCTGTCGCCTAAATCTTTTTTCGGAAAAATACACGCACTTGTGCGGGTCGTATACACCACGATGCTGTTGATGGTAGACACCGCTTTCACCATGCCGTCCCATCCCATCTGCTCTGTGGTATCGTCCTGAGACACCTCGATTCCGTCATCAGACAGGCGGTAATGCAGCGGTTTCTTGAACGCCGGTGTGCCGAGTGCCTGCTGTCTGGATTTGATAAAAAGTGTCCACGGCAGATACAG
>CAMWXF010000255.1 GCA_947178115.1 uncultured Lachnospiraceae bacterium | reverse complement strand
GGATCTCTACTAATTTGTTTTGCTTCTTCCATAGCTTCAATCACTTCTGGTTTAAACTCGGGATATTTCACTTCAAACGGAATTCCATTTTGTAAAATCACCTGCCTAAGAAACATATTCACTGCATCGGACAGATTAAGTCCCAACCCCTCCAAAAGTTCTACAGCCTGTTCCTTTTTTATAAACGTCTCTGTTGTCCAAGATAGCGTATTTTGATATACTTGCTTAAAGCAGACACAAATCCGTATTATCTGCAGGGAATGTACGAAAAAGCAATGGAAATAGGAGGAAATGTATGAGATACAGAGAACTTGGTAAGACAGGTTACATGGTCAGTGAGATCGGACTTGGCGCAGAATGGCTGGAACGGCATAATACAGAAGAAGTAAAAGCCGTAATCGATGTTTGTGAAAAAGAGGGGATTAATATTTTAGACTGCTGGATGTCTGAGCCTAATGTCCGGTCAAATATTGGGCTTGCGCTAAAGGGGAGACGTGACAGGTGGATTATACAGGGGCATATTGGTTCTATTTGGGAAGATGGACAGTATGTACGTTCAAGAGATCTTGTGAAGGTGAAACCGGCTTTTGAGGATTTACTTGCACGACTGCAGACGGATTATATTGACCTTGGCATGATCCATTTTATTGATCATGAAGATGAGTTTGACAGAGTAGTGAACGGCGAATTCATGGATTATGTAAGACAGTTAAAAAAGGAAGGAAAGATACGGCATATCGGGATGAGCACCCATAATCCACAGACTGCTAAGATGGCTGCCTGCCATGGCGAGATAGAAATGATCTTATTCAGTATTAATCCGGCTTTTGACATGCTTCCTCCTGTGGATGAACTGGATACATATTTTACAGGCCAGTATGATGAAGAACTTGGCGGGATTGCACCGGAACGGGAGGAATTGTATAAAATATGTGAGCAGAACCATGTGGGGATCACTGTTATGAAAGGATATGCAGGAGGACGGCTTTTTCATGCAGAGACTTCCCCTTTTGGAATCGCCCTGACCCCGGTGCAGTGCATTCATTATGCCCTGACACGACCGGCGGTGGCTGCTATCATGGCAGGATTTGACAATCCGCAGCATGTGTATGAGGCTGTCGCTTATGAGACAGCTACGAGGGAAGAAAAGGATTATGCAAGTGTGTTGGCGACGGCTCCAAAGCACGCGTTTTCCACCGGACAGTGTACCTATTGCGGGCATTGTGCACCATGCCCGGCAGGGATCGATATTGCCATGGTAAATAAACTGTATGATCTTGCCTGTATGCAGGAGGAAATTCCGGGAACGGTACGTGAACATTACCGACAGCTTCGAGCGGATGCAGCTGATTGTATCAAATGCAGGGGATGCGAAGACAGATGTCCGTTTCATGTGCCGATCACAGAGCGGATGGAGAAAACAAGAGATTTGTTTGCCTGAGAATTGGCAATATATTGAATCAGGATTTAACTTAAGGCACAATAACAGGACATCCAATGCAGGCATAACATAATAGAGAAGATATGCAGAGGGAACAGCCAGAGTATAATATCTATCGTTATTGAATCGGAATTTATTATGAAGCGGTTGTTATGATAAGCCATGACCTGTAAGGAAAAAATAATATCCAACGAGTATGCTGATTTGATCACGGATTATGTGATGGCAGACGATCTTTCAGCAACGTCGCCGTTTGATTTCTGCTTCCATGAAATTGATGAGTACTATGGTGTGGCCAATGTAAACCGGGCCATGATACCGCCTATGTCTATCGGTGTTTACAGCTATACCTCGATCCCGTCCGTGTACGGACTTATGCAGATCGGGGACGGTATTGGCGGGCAGTTTTTTAATCCGGAGAGTCTGGCGGATACAGGAAGCATCCGGGTGCAGAATCCACCGCTGTCTCTTCAAGGCTCCGGCGTTGTGCTTGGATTTATAGATACGGGCATACGCTATGAACTGGACGTATTTAGGCGGGAGGACGGCAGCAGCCGGATTATGGCGATCTGGGATCAGACGATTCAGGACGGAGAGCCGCCGGAGGGATTTCTTTACGGCACAGAATATACGCGGGCGGACATTGATCTTGCCTTACAGACATCGGTACCGACGCAGATTGTGCCTACTACCGATACAAACGGCCATGGTACCCAGATTGCTTCCGTAGCAGCGGGCAGTATATTGAATCAGGGTTTAACATTTAGGGGCGCAGCACCGCTTGCTGACATTGCGGTAGTTAAAGTCAAGGAAGCAAAGCAGTATCTGAGAGATTATTACCTGATTGCAGATGGCGCAGTTGCATATCAGGAGAATGATATTATGGAGGCTGTCAGATATCTGGAGCGGAAGGCGATTGCCATGCGCAGACCGGTGGTGATCGTGCTGGGTATCGGTACGAATCTGGGCAGCCATAACGGTACATCACCGCTTGCCTCTTATCTGAATATTGTGGCGGGACGGAGAAGCCGCGCTGTTGTCGTGTGCGGCGGTAATGAAGGCGATAAGGAACATCATTACGTGAGCGCGGTTCCGGATGTTGTGGAAGTGCGTGTGGCGGAGGAGACGAAGGGATTCTGTCTCGAACTTTGGGGAACGCTGCCGGAAACTTATGCGGTGAGGGTTCGTTCTCCCGGAGGAGAGACATCTCAGGAAATCGACTTTCGAAGCAGGCGGGACAGGGAGATTGAATTTATTTTTGAGAAGACACGGATCATGGTAAGCAATTTGATCGTGGAGCGCGATGCGGGAGAACCGCTTATCTTTTTTAGATTTGAGGACCCGACGCCGGGTATATGGAATCTTCGCATTTATTCCTCAGAGAACGGTGCAGAGCGGGGGACGGGAGTGTTTCACCTATGGCTTCCGATCAGTGAGTTTCTGGATACCGAAGTAGTCTTTCTGTCGCCGAGTCCGGATGTCACGCTGACAGAACCATCTAATGCGGAGCGGGTTATTACGATATCGTCCTACGACGCAGCTTCCGGAAGCTGGTTCCCGCAGTCAGGCAGGGGATATGCGAAAAACGGGATGATCAAGCCGGATCTGTGTGCACCGGGAGTACAGGTCTCCACGGCGCTCGGAGCCAAAACCGGCTCCTGTATGGCAGCAGCCCTTGCGGCAGGCTGTGCGGCACAGTTTATGGAATGGGCGGTGGTAGACGGCTATGTGCCCGCAGTGGAGAGCAGAGGGGTTAAGAGCTATCTGATTCGCGGCGCCGACCGGTCGGAGAACATCGTGTATCCGGATCGACGGTGGGGATTCGGAAAGCTCGATATCATCGGCACATTTGAGAATTTAGCAAAACTGGAGTAAAGATTGCGGAAGACGCTGTCGGAAATGACAGTTTCAGCACGGGTAGGCATTGATTCATTTTGAGTCAATGCCTGTTTCGGTTTCTTCGATAACAAGTGCAAATTAATAAAATAGCAGTCGTTATTAATGTAATCAGAGGGGTGGTGTAGTATAGTAAGATTAGACGTAACTGTGATGAACAGGGTTCTGAACAGTTACGATTAGACAGAAAACAGAGATGAAAGGAAGGATATGGAAGATCATGAGCGGAGTCAAAGTATGGGAAGAAAAGGTGATCATCCCTACATATGAGATAGGGGCTGCAGAAAAGAATCCTGTTTTTCTGGATAAGCGGGTATATCAGGGAAGTTCGGG
>CAMWXF010000254.1 GCA_947178115.1 uncultured Lachnospiraceae bacterium | reverse complement strand
TAAAAAGACAGGGCTGGCACATAAAATGCGAAACCCTGTCTTATTATTATCCATATTTTCCGGCTGACCGGTTCGTATCCGGCAGCCCAATCGGCATGAAAATCCTTAAGTCTGTCAGATCTGGATTCTGACAAAAATATCATAGATGGCCTTGATTGCTCCCTCGAAATCCGCATTAGAAACACCGATGATAATGTTTAACTCGCTGGAACCCTGATCAATCATCTTAACGTTGACATTGGCATGCGCCAGTGCCGAGAAGATTCTGCCGGCCGTACCGCGGGTAGACTTCATGCCTCGTCCCACAACGGCAATCAAAGCGAAATCACCTTCAATCTCAATGTGATCGGGATCCGCCAGTCTGTGAATGGCAGACACCACCTGCTGCTCCTTATGCATAAATTCGTCCTGATGCACAAATACAGTCATGGTATCGATTCCCGAAGGCACATGCTCGAAGGAAATGCCGTTTTCCTCGAAAGCTTGTAATACCTTACGGCCGAACCCGATTTCCGAATTCATCATATCTTTATCGATGTTCACCGCACAGAAACCTTTCTTGCCGGCAATACCCGTGATCACATACTTCGATTTCTGGCAGGTGCTCTCCACGATCCATGTACCGTTATCCTGCGGTGCATTGGTATTGCGGATATTGATGGGAATACCAGCTCTCCTGACAGGAAAGATCGCGTCCTCGTGAAATACCTGAGCGCCCATGTATGCCAGTTCTCGCAGTTCCTTATATGTGATGGTCTCGATTCCCTCCGGCTTATAGATAATGCGCGGATCAGCAATCAAAAATCCTGATGTGTCTGTCCAGTTCTCATATACATTGGCCTTCACCGCCCTCGCTACGAGAGACCCGGTAATATCGGAGCCGCCTCTTGAGAAAGTCTTGACCCTGCCATCCCCATATGCACCATAGAAACCGGGAATTACCGCAAACTCCACATGCTCCAGTCTATCCTGCAGCTTCTTGTTGGTGAGCTCGGCATCAAATTCTCCGTCATCACTAAAAAGAACGACCTGCGCAGCATCCACAAATTCAAATCCCAGATACTCGGCCATAATAAGTCCGTTCAGATATTCTCCACGGGAAGCGGCATAATCAGAACCTGCCTTCTGTTTAAAATTCTTCTCAATGGTCTTAAATTCATCCTCCAGGCTCAGCTTTAGTTCCAGCCCGTCGATAATCTCCTGATACCTCTCCTTGATTGCCTGAAGCTGTGCCTTAAAATCGCTGCCCTGCTCCGCCAGATCATAGCAGGCATACAGCATATCCGTCACTTTCGTATCATCGGCATCGCGCTTGCCCGGTGCGGAAGGCACTACGAACCGGCGCTCCTTGTCCGCACGAATGATATCTCCTACTTTTTTAAACTGCTCGGCGCTTGCCAGCGAGCTGCCGCCGAATTTCACTACTTTTCTCATAATATTATCCTCGTAATTCTATCTTAATCTATATAAAAAATTGAGCTTAGCTCCACAAACTCGTGCATGGACGTAGATATTTCCCATAACATAAAAAACTTACGCACTTAAAATCCGTATTCTGTTGATACATCCGCCGATCTTCTCGATCTTATCGTTGAACTCTTTCTCGGTCATCACCTGCGTCATAAAACCGAATTCCTCCGTGATTCCCACGTTGACCTCGGCAAGTGAGCCGAACGCTTCCATCGCCGCATCTTTGCGGTCAGCCGCAACTCTGACGAAAAACTTGCACTTATGGTTTCCGATCTGTTCAACCTTTACGTCATCATTCTCCCAGAAGCACATAACCGTCTTGCCCTGATGTCTTGCACAATCCACCACATCAGAGACCACCGCGCTGGCTGTGGGCAGTTTACCTGCACCGCGTCCGTAATACATAGAATCTCCCAGCATATTGCCATGCACATAGATGGCATTAAACACATCGTTCACGCAGTATAACGGATGTTCCCTGGAAATCATAAAAGGCGCCACCATAGCAAAGAAGCCGTCCTCCGTATCTCTGCTCATGGCAAGCAGCTTCACGGATTTGTTCATCTGTTTAGCATATAAGAAATCCGCCGCAGATATCTTGGTGATACCCTCCGTGTAGATTTCTTCATATTTCACATTCTTACCACTCATCAGCGAGGAAAGAATGGCAATCTTGCGGCACGCATCGTAGCCTTCCACATCCGCCTCCGGATTCCTCTCTGCGTATCCCTTCTCCTGTGCTTCCTTCAACACATCCTCGAAATCCGCACCCTCTTTATCCATTTTAGTAAGAATATAGTTAGTTGTTCCGTTTAAAATACCAGTAATAGAATCAATTTTCTCCGCTGTCAGCGAATAATTAAGCGGGCGAATAATCGGGATACCGCCGCCCACACTCGCCTCAAACAGATAATTACAGTGGTTCTCTCTTGCGATTCGAATCAGCTCCGGTCCGTGGTTTGCAACCAGTTCCTTGTTAGAAGTGCACACGCTCTTTCCCGCCAGCAGCGCCTGCTTTGAAAAATCATACGCCGGCTTGATGCCGCCCATCGTCTCGCAGATCACCGTAACCTCCGGGTCGTTCAGAATAATATTATAATCATGTACTACCTTATCTTCATACGGATCACCCGGAAAATCCCTTAAATCCAGAATATACTTGATATTCAGCTCCGTGGCCGCCCTCTTGTCGATGTCTTTCTTGTTCGTCTCGATTACTTCCACAACACCGCTTCCCACCGTGCCGTATCCTAATACCGCTACATGAATCATAATATTGCTCCTCTCTCTTTATCCCTTGTGACTTACCTTGCAAGTCCGAAAACGCTTCCCACACTATTGTTTCGCCACAATCTTCACATTGTGGACGCCCGGCTTTGCTTCCATAGCCTCTATCATCTCTGACACGTTCCCCGTAGTCGGAAGCACCTGTACACTGAGACTTAAAGATGCCACACCGCTTATGGGAATACTCTGATGAATCGTCAGAATATTAGCTCCGCAGTCCGCTACGATCTTAAGAACATCTGACAAAAGTCCTGTCTCATCGTCCATCTGAAATGTAAGTGTGATCGTTGTTCCCTGCGCATTATCATGAAAAGGGAATATATCATCCTTATATTTATAGAAAGAACTCCGACTGATTCCTACCTCATCTACCGCTTCCTGCACGGATAAAGCCCTTCCTGAGTCCACCAGCCGCTTGGCTTCCACGACCTTAAGCAGCACCTCAGGAACGGCTTTCTGTTTTACTACATAGTAGCCGGCCGTCTCCCTCATAACATAACCACGCCTCTCTGTCTTCGTACCACAGACACATGTTTGTCACCGAGGGATATTTTAGCACAACTATACAATAATAGCAAGCTGAAATTGTGAAATATTTTCATTACGCCTTTCTATGGTTTCAGCACTTTGCGCAAAGTCTCAAACATGCTTTCTATATCAATAGGTTTCGCGATATGCCCGTTCATACCGCTCCGTAAAGCCTCCTGCTTATCTTCCTCAAAAGCATTTGCAGACATTGCCAGAATCGGTATTGAGGCAAGTTTGCGATTTTTGAGACTGCGGATCGCTTTTGTTGCCTTATACCCGTTCATTACCGGCATCTGAATATCCATCAAAATCAACTGATAATACCCCGGCTCGGAATTTTTCACCATCTCTACAGCCTCCTGGCCGTTCCTGGCTACTTCTGTCACAAATCCTGCA
>CAMWXF010000253.1 GCA_947178115.1 uncultured Lachnospiraceae bacterium | reverse complement strand
AGACATCGCCCTTTCACGGCGGTAACACGGGTTCGATTCCCGTTGGAGTCATTTGCTTTTAAGAAGCAAATTTTTTTGTATTATATCATATAATATAACAGAGGTATATATGGTGACTTAGCCAAGTGGTAAGGCCCCGGTCTGCAACACCGTTATCGCCGGTTCAAATCCGGCAGTCACCTTAATAAAAAAAGATTCTGAAATTTATTCAGAATCTTTTTTATGTATATTGTTCGGTTTGTTTTGCTGCTTTATAGTAGTAAAGGAACCGGAAAATATATTTGTGTCTTTATTACTATTAGTTAAACTAATAGAATATATTGGATAATTAATATCCGGCTTTTTGCATCTCTGTGGTAAAGGCACTTTCTGTCATAGAGGCTTTTGCGGCAGCGTCCTTGATGGAGAGCAGACCGTCATGTACGAGATCATAAAGAGTTGTAAGTTTGCCTTCTTCTCTTGCATCTTCCCATATTTCATCAAATACATTTCCCATATTCTTTTCCATCCTTTCTGAGTGAGGTATCATGGTCTTTAGTTTTGTTGTGTTTACTAAGATTCTCAGTGCCCAGTATGTTTCTGCGTCCATATGCCTGCATTCATCGTGCTCTTCTACATATTGGGTGAAGGCTGTCTTGTCTTTTCTGCGGTCATAAAGTTCGAAGAGTGTCCTTAACTCTGTTTTGTAGTGGCTGTAATTATGTACTTCTGACAAATTTAGAAAATGAAGCGGATATTCCGGTACAAGCTGTTTTAGTTCCTGTGCGAGTACAGGATCGGCTCCGAAGTCCAGAATGTCGTGAAGGCTTTTTGCGCCCCGCCATTCATCTTCTCCCCAGTATACGACAAGTGTGATCACCGGATGCAGGCGGTCATCTTGCCTGATTCGTGACAGGAATTCTCCGGAGTCTGCAAAATCATGTCCCTGACGCTTAAGCTCTTTCAATTGCCTGTCATAGGAAAGAGCATCCTGCATCATTACACGGGCTGGCATTCCGTAGTCAATATACTGCTGATTAGCCACGGTCCAGACAGCAAACAGACTGCCGTCCTTCGTTTGTTTCATGGTGATGTCATTGATGCGCTCCATGATGGCTTGTTCGTCTGACTTAGCTTGTACCGTGTCAGCATCCATGAGCTCGTCCGCATCAATGATCTGCCTGCCCTGAAAGATACTGCCGCTTAACAGGTCGGCGTACCGCTTCGGTTCAGACAGGTAGTCCTTGAGAGTAATGTCGTTCTTACCCATTGGTAAATACCTCCTTCTTGCAGAAGGTACTGTTTCCTGACAAAACCTTCTGCTTTATTCATTTTGATTTGGAATAAAAGCATGATTTCGTCAAGATACCCATACAGGTAAGATTCCTGTCCGACGGACAGAAAGTGATAATGTGATTAGAAATATATGCTTTAGGGAAAGTATAACATCGATGAGACTGTTTGTCATTATTTTTTTGAAAGAATTATAAATTTTATTAACGGAATATCGTCATACACATGTTTGCAGACAGACCGGGAATTCTTTGGCGGCATATTAGCGATAAAGGTAAAGAGCGGATATTTGTACGGATATTGCCGAAAATAGAACGGAGGAAAATACATTTGGTACCTTCCTCCGATAAAATAAAACTGCCCCAGCAATTTGTACATATATTATTTTGTATGTTAAACCGAGACATCCAATTTAACGTCTCCGCTCTGCGTAGCGCTGCCTCTGTCGGCTGCGCCGGAAGATGAATAGAACACCGGATGGTCGGGGAGAACGGATACTTTACTACTGTACGAATGATTTGACATCATGAGTCCTTCAGAGCTGATTTCTATAGTATCCGCTTTCGGCAGGATCGGATCAGTACTACCGGACAAATTTGTGTCATTGGGAGAGCCATACACGGTTTCACCACTGATCGTTTCCGCTGACACTGTATTTGAGTCTCGTTCGTTTTGCGCTGTATTCGTCTCGGGTTTCTTTTGCGCTTCAATTCGTTCCTGTTCCCTTTGTGCTTCCAATTCTTTGCGTTCTTCGCGGCTTTTTTCGATTCTTTCTTCAAGCTCCTGCTTTCTCTTTTCTCTGGCTTCTTCGGCCTCCTCTTTCATACCCTCCTCGGCCGTATCTTTATACTGATAGGCTCGGGTCTCGAAATCATTAACGTATCCCATAGCCCGTTCCATTGTGCCAGTATCGCCTCTGCGGCGTGCTTCCTTAAATACTCTCATCGGAACATTTGTCATATTCATATTGGTACGTGCGCCGATAAGACCTTCCATTGTCTTGGTATGCATATAGTACCTCCCTTTTTATATTTGTAAAATGCTTTGAAGTGAAGCGAGAGTATCATGTACTTGCTCTAAACTTTGTTTCGACAAAGCTGAAAATGGAAATTAGCTATATGTATCATATAGACAGTTTGAGGTCATATACGGCGGTGCAGGATTGTTATTGTTCAGATGATTCAGAGCATATTACGCATTTGGAACATGATATCGGATCAATGCTTCGATTTCCTAAGTTCTGCAAGAGCACAGGGCAGCAAAACGGAGACGCAAAAGACATGATCCCTTACATCTATATTCAGTGTACCGTCATATTTTGCTGTTGTATCTTTCACATTTCTAAGACCAATACTGCATGTGCTGTTTGTTTGCACTGCTTTTGATGTGAGAGCCGTGCTGTTGACAATTTCCAACAGAAAGCAGCGTTTGATCATATGAGCCTGAATCTTGATATAGCGATCATCTTGGGGCGGTATTGCTTGACATGCATTCAGGGCGTTATCCAGCAGGTTGCCGAAGATTACACACAGGTCAAAATCGTCAATCGGGCATTCGGGCGGGATATGCACATCGCATTCCCAGCGAATCTGCGCCTGTGCCGCCTGATTGTGTTTATAGTAGAGTATGGCATCCACGATACCTTTTCCGGTCATGTCATCAGAGCAGTCGAATCCGCCGGTATCGGCCATTCTATGAAGATAATCAGACAGTTGTGTCCATTCGTGGTTGTCGATAAGCTGCTGCAGGCCGATGATATGGTTTTTCATGTCATGGCGGAGCCGTTCCAGACTGTGGTACTGTTCTTCCAGCATTTGATACAAGGCGACTTGTGTGTGATATTGTTCTTTTTGCCGCTGCTCGATATCGATCCGATCCATGCCAAATATATAGAAACCGGCGCCGCACATGCAAAGGACTGACAGGATACAGATTCCGGCCTGACTGAAAAGTTCATTATAGTACAGATTCAGATGATCGCCGCCACGCAGTAATATGCCGTGTTCGGCCATAAAAGCAATGAAATCCCACATAAGCACGATACCGAACAGTGGGACGGACAACATAACATACCAGCGGAGCAGCCGGTCAGCAAAAAAACCTGTCATGCGTTTTGCAAGAAGGACTATCGCTCCTATGGTACAGACAGAGTTAATGCAGCATACCATATGCCCCAACCAGTAAGAAAGAAGAATGGTATAATCTATATGTGCTGAATGCAGAATGAACAGAATCAGGCAGCACAGCAAGGCTTCGATAAAGTTTGTCAACAGTGTGATCGTGGTGAGCAGGAAAGCTGCAGCCAATATTTTCTGCGTTTTTTTACCATGATATAGTCGAAGAATACAGAAAACCAGCAGGCACTGCCAGACCAGAGGCAGTACCGTCAGGTAAGATGGTGTAGAATAGCACAGAAGAATCCAGTCTTGCAAAGACAGACG
>CAMWXF010000252.1 GCA_947178115.1 uncultured Lachnospiraceae bacterium | reverse complement strand
ATTTCACCCATATTCCCGACTGGTATCATTGGGAGCGGGAGTGTGTCAGACAGGAGATTCTTTCGGGAAATTATCGGATGGATGTGCCTGTTACGATCTATATGATGGTTAATACGGATAGAATCTATCAGGTAGGGGAAGGGGTACTCAGCCATTCGGCAGAAGGCTTCCGGCTGACAGGCTGCGACGACAGATTAGACTATCGGCAGGAACCGCTTGCCTCCTACAGTCTGTACTCCGATTTCTACTGGTACGAGATCGGCGATGTGATCAGCATCGGAGACGCGCGGGTGCAGTATTATTGTTTTCCGAAAGAAAGCGGAGACATTGTGGCGAAAGCGAGACTTGCCGCAGAAGAATTATATAAGCTGGTGAAACAGGGAACGCTTGCAGAGTATCAGTGATTCATTTCTTTTATAGTTAACGACATTAAAAATTTCTAATAGTATCTATATAAAGTCTTTTCATGCCACTGTCACGGCATGTTATGTCCGAAATTGGGCAGAACAGGTATCGGGATATTGTGCGGGGAGCAGGGTTGTGGTATGTTTCCAGTATAACATCCTGATCCGTACAGTGACACTCATATATGGGAGGCATACTGCATAGCATGTTTTTCCATGTCAGAATATATCAAGAGGAATATGGGGCATCATACGGATGCAAACTTGCAGGTTGAGAGAAGGGTATAGTTAGAAAAATGAAAATAGAGATCAATGTGGATGAGCAGGTCGATGAGACTTGCATTAGGATATCCTGTAGGGAACTGACACCGGAACTCTCCAGAATCCTTGCCATGCTGCGGCTGCCGGAAAGACAGCTTGCCGTCACGCGGGATGAGGAGACGTATCTGCTTGATGTTACAGAGGTCATTTATATAGAATCCTTGGAACGAAAGACTTTTGTCTACACGAAAGACGGTGTGTATGAATCGGGACTTAAGCTGTATGAGCTGGAGGAGCAGTTGGAAGCGTGGGGATTCTTGCGGGTGAGTAAATCATGTCTGGTTCGGTTAAGCGCCGTCAGGTCTCTTCGAAGTGACATTAACCGCAGGATTCGTGTGACGCTGGATAACGGAGAAGTGATTATCGCCTCAAGGCAGTATGCGGATGGTATCAAGAAACGGCTTGGGATTGCGAAGTGAGAGAAACAGAATCGCGGAAATGACGGAGGCAGGATATTATGGAAGAGAAAAAAACGGTATTTGATTATTGCGGTTATGTATTTGTTACATTCGGCTTCAGCATTTTAGTGCTGTGCATCTTATGCAGTATTGTGGGAGAGGAGGCAAGGGAGGTTTCGAGCCTATATTCTTTGGGCAAAGAGGGATTGTCCGTAGCGACGATACTACAGTTTTTAGGCGTATCGGTCTGCATTACTGCATTTCGTACACTTTTCTTCACGGATGGCGTGATTAAACGGATGTCCGTCACGATGCGCACGGTATGTATGCTGCTGTGTGTGATCGTGATGATTATAGTATGTGCGGCGGTGTTCGGGTGGTTTCCGGTAGATATGTGGCAGGCATGGGCGGGATTTGCACTCAGCTTCGGTGTGTGCTTTGTGGGGAGCTTGATACTCACACTGTTGAAGGAGCGGACACAGAACAGCAGAATGGAGGAAGCACTGTCGAGGCTGAAAGAGCAGGAGAAAAGTAATGAGGATTTTTAATGTCAGAGATGAGATTTCTGTGCAAATATCATGAGCCGCCGAAGTGATAGGACGGGAAGCGGATGAGAGTAAAGGAAAAAGTAGAGAAAAAGAGGGATTTTGAAGATGGAAAACCAGTTTCAAACAAAAGAGTTTCAAACAGAAGGCAATAAACAGCTTGATCAAAACGCGATTGCGATCGCGAATGTATCGCACCGTTTCGGAGACAAAGAAGTGCTGAAAAACATTTCTTTGTCGGTAAAGAAGGGAGAAATCATAGGACTCTTAGGACCGTCAGGCGCGGGCAAGACAACGCTTATTAAGATCATTACGGGGCAGCTCGTACCCACTTCCGGCAGCGTGAAACTGGCGGGGTGCGATATGCGAAGTCCCAGTCCGGCAATCTATCGGAGGATCGGCATGATGATGGACGATTGCGGACTTTATGAGAGACTGTCCTGCTATGACAATCTGAGGCTGTATGCCGATCTGTACCGAATCGGTCACGACAGGATCGGGGAGGTGCTAAAGTGGGTAGGATTGTATGAAGCCAGGAAATGTCCGGCACAGAAGCTGTCTAAAGGCATGAGAGGCAGACTTATGCTGGCGAGAGCCGTACTGCATAGACCGGAATTTTTGTTTCTGGATGAACCCACAAGCGGGCTGGACCCGGCCACGACCGGACATATTCATGACCTGATCTTCGGAATGTGTAAGGAGGGGACAACAGTCTTTTTGACAACTCATAATATGAACGAGGCAGAGAAGTTATGTAAACATGTTGCGCTTCTGCATGAGGGGAAAATCGTAGAGTACGGAGAACCCCAGGAGATCAACAGGAAGTATAATCATATGAACCGTCTGAAGATACGTCTGTACAGCGGCAAAGATCTGGATCTGCCAAATACGGAGGAAGCGGCGGAGCAGGTATATGAGTATCTGCAAACCCGACAGATTGAGACGATACATTCCACAGAGCCGAATCTGGAATCGGTGTTTCTGGAACTGACGGGGCAGCACTTACATGAATGAGAAAGCGTAGCGTAAAAGGATATGGAAGGTAGGAGAAAAGAGTGAAAAATTCGATCATTATATTCAGAAAACAAGTGAAAGACACCGGCAGGAATCTTGCTTTGGGCATCCAGTTTATTATGTTTCCGCTGATGGCGATTATTATGGAAAACGCCATACAGGTCAAGGATATGCCGCCGCACTTTTTCGTGGGTATGTTTGCGGTCATGCATATCGGCATGGCGCCGCTCAACGTCATGGCGGCGGTCATCTCGGAGGAAAAGGAGAAAAACACGCTTCGCATGCTCTTCTTTGGCAGTGTGAAGCCTGTCGAGTATCTTCTGGGAATCGGCGGCTTTGTCTTTTGCGCCTGCATGGCGGGAACTGTTGTATTCGCCGTAGTGGGCGGATATGGCGGAGTTGAGTTCCTGCGGTTTCTGCTGATTATGGCAGCAGGGATCTGCGTTTCCATGCTGTTAGGCGCGGTGATCGGAATCCTGACGAAGAGTCAGATCAGCGCCACAACGATTGCAACGCCGACCATGATGGTGTTCGCTTTCCTGCCCATGCTCGCCATGTTCAATGAGACCATCGCCAAGGTAGCGGATTACGCTTACTCACAACAAGTTCAACTGATGTTGAACGGCCTTGCGGCAGGGACGGGGACAGAGCCGAAGAGTCTGCTCATCATTGCGGTCAGCGCCGTAATCGCTGCAGGAATGTTTATCTATGCTTATCGCAGGAGCGGTCTGCTATGATTGATCTTGAGAATTATTACAAAAATGAATGATAATCCAGCATAAAATCGGCAGGGCTACCGTGAGCGCAAGGCATCCTGCGAAGAGCCGCCCGGTAGCCGCCACATCCAGACATGCCGCAATCAGAGTAATCACATACATGGCAACGAGCAGAACGACGCATGTAAGAGCGACGATCTGTTTCGGGGTCTTTTTTTTCATAAGAGTTCTCCTTCTTAACGTCTGCGTATTTGATGTCAGTCTACGTGTCAGAGCAGTTAACTGCAGTCTGTATCCCATACTTGCACCTCATGTATTCTCGGATACTATTCTTTTCATACTTTAGCA
>CAMWXF010000251.1 GCA_947178115.1 uncultured Lachnospiraceae bacterium | reverse complement strand
GATGTGTGTATTTCTTGTTATTTTCCCGACAACGCGCTCCACGTTCCTGCCACAGAAGAATGTATTCAATATCCTGCGGCAGAACGCTTCCAACCTGTTTTTGGCAACCGGAATGACCATGGTTATCATTCTGGGCGGCATTGACCTTTCGGTAGGTTCCGTTATCGCCCTGTCCGGCTGTGTGGCGGCAGGCTGTGTAGTCAATCTGGGAATGCCCGAGATCGTAGCATTTTTGATTGCAATTGCCATCGGCGCAATAGTAGGTATGGCGAACGGTTTCGTGATCTGCAAGACGAACATTCCTCCCTTTATCGTAACACTGGCATCCATGAATATCACTAAGGGTATCGCTCTCGTATATACGCAGGGCGCACCGATTCGCTGTATGACAGATGCTTTCAAATTCCCGGGGGCAGGTTATGTAGGACCCGTTCCGACACCGGTTATCCTGATGTTGATCATCTTCGTGCTCGCAATCCTGTTAGTCAACCGCACCCACTTCGGACGTCATATCTACGCAGTGGGCGGCAATGCGCAGGCGGCAAGATTTTCCGGTATCAATGTAAGTAGAGTGAAATTTTTAGTACATACGTTTATCGGCGTAATGGCAGGTATCGCGGGCGTGGTAATTGCATCCCGTCTGTACTCCGGTCAGCCGACAGCGGGCGACGGCGCTGAGATGGATGCCATCGCGGCAGTTGTCGTAGGCGGTACTTCCATGAGCGGTGGTTCCGGACGACTGGGCGGCACATTGATCGGTGTCCTGATCATCGGTGTTCTGAACAACGGTCTGAACCTGATGGGCGTGGATTCCAACTGGCAGTATATTGTAAAAGGATTCGTTATCCTGCTCGCTGTCTATGTAGACTTTCTGCGTAACAGAAAAGCTGGCAGATAATACAACGGCTTATGACGAACAATGCGAACTCGGGATACTATGTATCCCGAGTCTGCTTATATTCAGAATTAATTGAGAGAAGGAACCGGAAATGAAGCGGTATGTATTGGCTGCAGGGCTTGTATTTCTTATAATAAGTGTGACAAGGTGTTCTTTTGTGGATCAGACAAAGGAGACTGATGCTCCCCGCGTCTTCGGGGCCACTTATATGACCAGAAACAATCCCTATTTCGACGTGCTGAATGATGCCTTGACACAGGTTGTCGAGGGAAACGGAGACATTTTGATTTCCAGAGATCCCTGTCAGGATCAGGAGAAACAGAACGGACAGATCCTGGAGATGATCGACGAGGGAATCGATATTCTGTTTTTAAACCCGGTGGACCGGGAAGCAGTACGTCCCGCATTGGAAGCCTGTCGGGAAGCCGGTGTAGTGGTCATCAATATTGACGCGGTGGTCGAGGACAGGGAATATGTGACCTCCATTATAGAGACGGATAATTACCAGGCAGGCGTTTTGTGCGCGGAGGATATGATGCAGCGGGTGGATGAGGCAAGGATTGTTGTGATCGACAGTCCCGGACAGACTTCCATCATTAACAGGCTTGATGGTTTTATGGATACAATTGAGGGAAATGATAACTATCAGGTGGTTTATCGGGGAAGCAACAGCGGCGAATTTGAGATTGCCGCGGAGGTTATGGAGGAGGCACTTCAGCAGGGAGTCGAATTTAACGTAGTGCTGGGCGGAAATGACCCGTCAGCGCTGGGTGCGCTTGCGACTCTGCAACAGTATCACCGAGAGGATGGTGTCCTGATCTACGGTATCGACGGTTCCCCTGATTTTAAGGGAATGCTTAAACTGGGCTATGTAACGGGAACCAGTGCCCAAAGCCCGGAAACCATAGGAAGGGTAGCGGCAGAAATCGCATATGATTATCTGAACGGCGAGGAAGTACCTGAATATTTAAGCATTGAACCTTATCTGATCACAGAGGAGAATCTGGATAATTATGAAGTGAACGGTTGGCAGTAGGGGAAAACTATGAGAGAGAAGAAAGAATATTACACGGGAATGTTTCAGTGGGCCCTGTTGTTTATAAACTGCACGGCGGTGGTATTCATTTGTACTTTTATTTACATGACAACAAACCGGATCAGAGCCCACTATGACGCAAGAAACTTCCTGGGAAATGTGATGACGATACCGGACAATCCCCGAATGAATCTATGGGTGTGTCTGGTTTTGCTCAGTATGCTTGTGATTAATTTTATCTTTCGCCATTTTCTCCAGTCGGAGCATAGCAGGGGAGCTGCTTTTTCTCTGGTAGCGGAACTGCTCATCTGTGTGGTGCTCATTTATCGTCTGGACTTTAACTATAACGGCCTTCTGCTCCTCGTATTTGCAAATGTGATCGCTTACATCAAGGACAGCAAGGCAAAGATGGGATTTCTCCTGTTGGCAATCGGAGGCTATCTATTGGCGGACTATGAACTATTATCCATCTATATGCCTTTATTCAATATGTCTGACTATGTGAGGTACTATACCTTTACGAGCCAGCAATGGCTCTCCTGTATCTGGAATTCTATGATATCTCTGAATATCATTTTGTTTGTGGGATACTGCTTTTCCGTAATCAACATACAGCGGGGAACGATCGAGGAGGTCAATGAGCTGTATCATGACCTGCAAAACGCAAACGAGCAGCTTTCGGAGTATGCCGACATGGCGGAAAAGATGGCACAGACCAATGAGCGGAACCGAATCGCCAGAGAGATTCACGATACGCTTGGACACAGGCTGACGGGCATTATTGCCGGATTGGACGCCTGTCTGGCTCTGGCTGACGTGGCGCCTCAGGAAGTTAAGAAACAGCTAAAGGTTCTGGCCGATGTAAGCAGAGAAGGCATTAAAGAGGTCCGCCGTTCTGTCAGCGAACTGCGGCCGGATGCTGTGGAGAGACTTAGTCTGAATGCGGCAATCCGCAAGATGTTGACGGATATGGGAAAGGTAACCGATACACAGATCTACTTTGATGCCGGGGAAGAAAAGCTCGAATTCGGAGAGGACGAATCAAACATTATATACCGTGTCATTCAAGAAAGCATAACCAATGCAATCCGCCACGGGCACGCAGGGCAGATCTGGGTGACATTGAAACGGATTGACGGAGAAGTCCTTTTGGAAATCAGAGACGACGGCATAGGGTGCAAGGAGTTAACGAGCGGCTTCGGCACCAGACATATGAAAGAAAGAATTGAGATGCTCGGAGGTACGATTGCCTTTGATGGCCAGAAAGGTTTTAAGGTAACCGCACACATACCGATTCGCTGGGGGGAGACATATGATTAGAGTATTAGTGGCAGACGATCAGGAACTGATTCGCCAAAGCCTGCAAATCGTATTAAACAGCAAAGAGGGAATCGAGGTCTGCGACGTAGCTACAGACGGCCAGGAAGTGATCCAGTGCGTGCGCAAGCAGAAACCGGATGTCATACTGATGGATATTCGTATGCCAAAAATGGACGGCGTACAATGTACAAAAATTATCAAAGAAAATTATCCACAGATCAAGATCATCATTCTGACGACCTTCGATGACGATGAATATGTATATAATGCGCTCAAATACGGAGCCAGCGGATATATGCTTAAGGGTGTTTCCATGGAGGAACTTGAAAATGCCGTCAGAACCGTATATAACGGGCGAGCCATGATCAACCCCGATATCGCCGCCAAGGTTCTCACCTTGTTTTCCCGTATGGCACGTGCCGACTACACGATTCAGGTGGGAAAAAAGGGTGTGGAGGAACTGACCAAAACCGAGTGGAAGATTATTGAGCAGGTAGGAAC
>CAMWXF010000250.1 GCA_947178115.1 uncultured Lachnospiraceae bacterium | reverse complement strand
AACTTCACCCGGTCAATCTTCCCGTTCGCGTTGATGGGCATGTCCGGAAGTGTGACCACCTTATTCGGCAGCATATATTCAGGTACAAGACTGGAAATTTGTTCATTGATATATGCCTTGTCCAGCTCTTCCTCAATAAACAGCACGATCTTCTGCCGCTTCTCGTCATAGAGACAGCAACAGAGTGCAATCTGCTCCAGTGAGGAAACGGCTGTCTCGATTTCACCTAATTCAATCCGGTGTCCCATATGTTTAATCTGGAAATCTTTGCGGGACAGGTAGATGATCTCGCCGTATTCGTTATATTTCACCAGATCGCCGGTGCGGTAAATAGTTTCAGGTATATACGGATTCAGCGGATTCTGTACAAAGGCTTCCTTCGTCTTCTCCGGATTATTGTAATATCCCATGGAAAGCGAAGTGCCTCTGACACAGAGCTCCCCGATCTCATCGCCGGTAACAAGCTCGTTTCTGTCGTTCAGGACGATAATATCCGTATTTGCCATCGGAATGCCGATGGGGAGCGGCTCATCGTCTGTGAATTCACGGTCTACAATATAATAGGTGCAGGCGTCCGTAATTTCGGTAGGCCCGTACAGATTTGCGTACTGAACATCCGGCAGGAATCTGCGCCATGTATTCAGCTGTTTATTAGGCATTACTTCGCCGCAGAACAACACCCTGCGCAGTGTGTCCGACAGATCTACATTACGAAATGCTTTCAACTTGGCTACCACGATCAGCGCCGACGGCACCCAGAAGATCGTATTGATTTTCTTTTCTTTCAGATATTCCAACAACGGAACCGGCTGTGCGAACAGGTTCTTCGGAATAATATATGTAGTCGCGCCGCTCTTGATCGTGCTGTAGATATCCAGAATCGAATTGTCGAAATAAAAAGGCGCCTGATTGCCGAAGGTGTCCTCCTGCGTAATCTCAAAGGTCTCCGTCACCCAATCTATATAATCGATCACGGATCGGTGGTTGATGGTCACGCCCTTAGGCACACCGGTGGAGCCGGAAGTAAAGAGGACGTACAGCAGATCCGTATCAATGCCTTCACCTCTCGCTGCCTCAATGACCTCTTCGTCAACCGCGCCGCCTATGGCCTCCTCAAACAGCAGATAATCTCCCTTATAATCGAACTGTTCAAAAGCCGTCTGCAGTTCCCTGCTCGTCACCACGAGTGACGGCTGCAGCACTTCCAGAATCTTATTCACACGGCTTGCAGGCATATCCACATCAATGGGCGAGTAGAAATTGCAGCTATAGGCCGCGCCCATAAAAGAAACCAGTACATCAACACCTTTTTCCAGATAGATGACTACCGGTTTCTTAAATAAATTTTTTCCGATCATATGTGTAGCCAGCGCCATAGCCTGCTTTCTGAGCTGTCCGAAGGTAATCTCTTTATGCTCATCCGCAAAAGCAGTCTTGTCCGGCAGTCTGCCTGCGGTTTCATCCAGCCAATAGGTAACATTTGCTTTCATACTCTAGTTCTCCTTAAGGGATACCGGATAGAACGTATCCGGCATCTTCTCAGTTTTCACATGATAGATATCATACAAATCGGTCATCTTAAGTCCGCAGCCCGCAGGATCATAGGAGCCGTACAGGGCCGCTCCCCGATCTGCAGCCATCTGTCTGATCTTGTCTTCCACCTCAAAAGCAATATGAAACTGCTCCTCAGATTCTATGTAATTATACATCATGGGGGAATAGGGTGGCAAGTATAACATCACTTCCACTCCCTGCGCCTGCAGATAGTCAATCAATCCGCTGAGCAGCGCCACGCTTTCCTCATCCATCTCGTCATAATCCGTCAAACGGTAGACGACATGCTCTTCCATAGATTGTCTCGTTAATTCTTCCACTTCACTCACATCCACATCCCGCAGACTCTTCTGATAGGCGATGCTGCCGTCGTAATGCTTCAGATACTGCTCCGCTTCCCAATCCTGTGTGTATGTGACCGCGAAACGTTTATGCGACGGAAGGAGAGTAACGTTGTAGCGGAAATAGTCTAAAGACAGCCATTTGTTGTTATTCCTGCCGGTATCCAGTTGTGAATGTATACCCGCACCTGCTATGCCGGAGCCACTTCGCGATTGCTCATTTGACTCCATAGCCCCATATCCTGCCTGCTCAATGGCTTTCTCCATATAGGCAACATACTCCTCCAGCTCTTTCCACCGGTCATTATTATGGCTCGCGTTGAAAAGAAATGCATCCACCCCGATAATCATCCGCTCAGGCAGACATCCCGCCTGATCCAGAATCCCGGTCACCGCAAGAAGATCGTAGATCGTAGATTCGGACAGCGCTGTGTTGTAAAAAGAATCCACGTCAAACATTGTGTGGTCGAAGTTCATGACCCGGCTGGAACCGGCAACGATCAGCTCCTTCGCTTCTTTCTGCTGTTTCAAACAGGCCAGCAGAAGGCTTCTGTCATTAAAATCCGACTCCTGAAGCCCTTCCACATTCATGGAACAGTCTGTCATCTGCGTACCGATCTGATCATAAGTGACCCGAAGATACGCATAGGAATCCACATACCAGTTGACTGCTGCCACCATACACATAATCGGCAGGATAAATAAAACTGCCTTACACCATTTTCTCATCCGTATACCTCATATATCTTATAAAGACTGGCATTTCATTTAATTTTCAAGATGAAACCAGCCTTGTACGCTCTCTTCCTGCAAATTATTATAGGACAGATACAAATATTTCCAAACCATGTCGGAGTACTCCGTATCATCATAATAAGAAAATATTTCTCCATCCGCATCCATAACCATTCCGAAACTTCCCGTCACCGGAACCTCTTCCCGCATGCGGTTCACATAGTGATAATACGGCAGCATCTCCACTCCCGCCTTTTCCAGCAAAAGCGGAACCAGTCCGTTTACACTGATCACTCCCATATCCTCACTGTCAATATCATAATTTGCCCATATAATAAACGGCGTTGCCCGCGCCAGAATCTCCTGCTTAGGAGAATTAATTTCCGCAACTTCCCGTATAAAATTCGGTGCATGATCTCCTACCATACATATGATGACGGGCTGTTCCTTCCCGGAATAATACTCTGTAAGTTCCTTAAACGCGATATCGCTGAGACGAACGCAGGAAAGGTATTCGTTCAGTTCCTTTTCCAGATCACCGCTGTATCCGGAAACATGAACCAATGCTTCCTCCTCATCGTTCATCATGTAATCACCATGATTCTGCATAGTAAGCAAATATGTGAAAATTTTATCATGATCGGCTTTTCTGTTCTCATACCATGCAGTCAGATTGTGATAAGCGCCTTCATCCGTCATCCATTCGCGTTTTCCATAATACATATAGTTTTCAAAATCTTCCTTAAAAAATCTTTCATCAAATCCCATAGCGGAATAACTTTCAATCCGATTATAATTCCCGCCATCCGCCGGATGTGCCGCCATCGTGTAATATCCGCACTCCTCTAAATTCGTTACTATGCTGCTTGTACAGGACATATCCAGAACATTAAAGGGCGTAAGTTCCCCTAATAAGTAGTTCGTATTGCTTGTCAGCAACTCAAACTCCGAACGGTTAGTCGCCCCGCCGATCACGGATGTTACCGCATTTCCCCTGATCACATTATCCATACTGTAATAGTTTTCCATATAAGGTACATCAGTCTGCAGATCACCCAAAATCGACAGATCATAAAAGGATTCGTTTAAAATCAGTATAATATCCGGCAGTTGCTCCCCGGCACTTTCCTTGTCATCCTTATAATCCT
>CAMWXF010000249.1 GCA_947178115.1 uncultured Lachnospiraceae bacterium | reverse complement strand
ACCTACTCATCCGACAGCCAAGTAGCCACTGATACCGGAAATACTGCGGCACAGGATTCCAATGCCATCAGCCATACACCGGATTACATCATCGAATACGAAGACGGAACCTTCTATATTCTTACAGACAGCGCCACAGAAGCGGACAAACCGCTTTCCGGTGTTACGAATGGCTACCACCATCTTGTTCTCGTCCGTAAAGACGAGTACCACTCGTTTGGTTCATGGACCGCTTCCGAGATGAAGAACCTTGTCCGCCATATCACGACCCAGTGTCGGACAGCACTGGAAAACGGTAGGATGAAGCAGGAAGATATGGATATCGTAATTGCTGCCTCCACGGAAATTCAGGAAGCTTACCGATCCGGTGACGATATTCAGGAAATCTACAGCTCCGGAGACAATGATTCTGTAACCGATGATTTCGGAACCGGTGACTCCGTCACTCTGTACAACTACACACAGGCAGCATACTACCAAGCTCCCTATATCATCGAGATCGGTTATAACCTGACCTCCGAATCGCTGAGCAAATACAGCAGTACACTGATCACGCTGTCCGATCAGAGAACACTGCCTGTCTTCTTCAGTGCAAAATCCGAAAAATATATATCAGATGCAACGGCAATGTCAGCAATCACTGCACTGATTGAACGCATGGCACCAAACGCAGCGAAATCTACTCGCCCGTTGGAAGCTCCCTTTATCGTCAGCATGGAATATGCAGGCAAACCCAATATGGATTCGTTGGCAGAAAAGTACTATGAGGAGGAAATGCTGACCTACTTCGGAGCTATTTTCTTAGAGTTAGATGATAAGACACAGCAGGAATATCTCGATCGGATGTTTGAAGACGGAAACATCTCATTCTTTGCATGCTGCATAGGTATGTTCGAACGTACAGATATGCCGGATACACAGAGAGAAAAGAATATTGTGGACCATTATATTCTCAAGGCCTACGAAGAAGGCAAGGTTAACTTCTTCGCCGTTTTATCTGGAGAGTTGGATGAAGAAACTAGAAAAAGCTGGATTCAAAGATGTAAAAAAGACGGCAGAGCCGACTACTACTACATCTTGTCTGATGAAGATGAGGATATATTCGATGATAACGACTTTATAGATGATACTGACTACCTTGAAGAGTGGGATGACGACAGCTATCTACCCGCTTCCTCTGCCCCGAACATTCTGGATTTAACCCGCATCACTAAGCAGGACGTATCAACCGCTCTCCAGAATGTACTGGATTCCTGCGACTCGGGCAAATGGTATATAATTACGGAAAATGACTGCCAATATATCTACTACAACGGATTACCGCACGCATACGCTTATGAGTCCCATATAGACGGCAGCGAAACCGGCGATCTGATAACTATTGCGATCACGGACATCAATATGGATTCTCCGCTTCTGCACCGCAGGGAATCGGTCAGCGATTATGTATTGCTGCTACTCTTATACGCTCCGGGTGCTGCGGGAAAGAACCATAATGTGGCGATCACATACAACGGGGCTCCCGTAACCCATGACACAATATCCGTAGCCTCAGGAACAGCTCGATCTATTACAGATCTATACCCCGACACTCCACAGTATCCATAGCCTACTCACTCTGCCTAACAAAATACACATTCCCGCACACACTGGAATTTACATAGTATATTCGAAATATCGTTCATAATATTTTCTAAAAAAATATTTTTCTTTAATAAATCCATAGACATTACCTTTCAATTGTGATACACTCATTTCACAGGAGGATTCAACTTATGGATAAGGAAACAAGAGAAATGTTTAATGCCATTTTAGAAGAAATGGGGCGTATGGAAGATCGAATCAATAAACGATTTGATACTGTAGATGACCGCTTCGACAAAATAGAAGCCCGCATGGAAATCATGCAGCATGAGATCAATGCTTGTAAATTAGATCATGAAACCATCAGTCTGCTGATTAAGAAAGTAAACCAGCATGACCAGCGCATCGAGGAACTTGAGAAAAAGACCGCATAAACTACTACATACACTCAAGCCCTCTATATTTCTATATCTGTCTACGCTTCGCTTCGGCACAAAACGCAATGAAAATGTCTTCACATTTTAATCTTTAGCACCCCTATAATTTCCATGCATAAAATAGAGTAAAACCACATAGGATTATAGGTTACAGATTATGTACTATGCACTGCTTATCTTATTATTACTCGTTCTATTCTGTATGATCTTCTCATGGTACCGCAGACGGAAGATCATCTGCCGTATCAAATGTATGGATAAATGTCAGAAATGTTCCCTGTTAGAACAACTTGCCGAACCTTTCGGTTACGCTTATCACTGCCGTTGCGGCTTCTTTTCTTCCACGCTTGACGCATGGCAGAAAACGGCCGGTTACACATGGCTTTATGACTATATGGCACCTCGTTTCCAGATGGTCTTCGACGCCCTGCCGATCTATTTCGACTATCGCGGCAGAACATGGTTGATCGAGCTCTGGAAAGGGCAATACGGCATCAATACCGGTGCGGAAATCGGGATCTACCACGCCGACCGGATTCTCTCTGCGGAAGAATACAAGACGGCTCACTTTGCCGCTGTCGAAGACGATGAAATGCTTCCATGCACGCTGTGTCTGTGCCGCCACGACACGAACTGTCTCAAACTTTCTGAAAAACACTGGTGGCTCACGATATTCGAGCCCGGACTTTTCTCAAACCCCTCCGAACTGTGTCTGCACGCTTCCATCTATTTTCCCGATTCGGAAATGCGAGACGCTTTCAATAAGGGATTATGCCGCGCAGGCTATGACATGAAACAGCTCGACATTCAGGGACTCTGCTGCTCTTTCGCCTTTCGTTCGTCCGATTCCGACGACTTTAATCTGTTAACACGCTTCTGCCGTCGGCTTTCCCAATGCGTAAACCGCATGTGCTGCAAATTGTACGCATACGTCACCAGACCCTTTATCTGCACCGAAGACCGTATTCTTTTCCTTTACTACTATCTTCCCGCGGCATTCAGAAGACTATTCCGCATACGCAGATTCCACAGACGCTGTCACAAGAAATACGGATGCCGGCCTCCGAAGAGAAAGGAAAAACCATGAGCGCCGGGGAACGTCTGAACCGCGCCTTTGCACATGCCCCTGTACTTCCGCTGAATTATTGCTCGAAATATGTCCTTGTCAGCGACTGCCACAGGGGCGTGGGCACCGCTTCGGATAACTTTCTGAAGAATCAGCACCTGTACTTTGCGGCCATGGATCACTATTATCGAAACGGCTTTACCTATATTGAATTGGGTGACGGGGAAGAATTATGGGAAAACAGGAAAATACAAAACATCACCGAGATTCACAACGATGTATACGACATGTTCGCCATGTTTGAGCAAAGGAATCGTCTGTACCTGATCTACGGCAATCACGATATTGTCAAGAGAAAATGTCCCGGCTACTATGAAGGTATCATTCTTCATTCACAGTCTGCACCCGAGAAATCGCTGTATCTGACCCACGGTCATCAGGCAAGTCTGCTCAATTCCACACTCTGGCCTCTGGCCCGTTTCCTGGTAAGATACTTCTGGAACCCACTGGAAAATCTCGGCATTTTAGATCCCACCAGTGCAGCGAAGAACTACGAAGTAAAAGAAAAATACGAAGAAACTCTACGCAGCTGGGCCGAAGAAAACGGGCATATCTTAATCACGGGGCATACCCATCGCCCCGTACTGCCCACCGAGCCCGCCTATTATTATAACACCGGCAGTTGTGTTCATCCCCGGTGTATCACCTGCATTGA
>CAMWXF010000248.1 GCA_947178115.1 uncultured Lachnospiraceae bacterium | reverse complement strand
TGATATTACCATAGAAGTGCCGGATATGAAGTACAGCAAAAACAAGCGTGAGTATAAGCCTGTGCCGGTGGTCTGTGACAATGGCAGAAAACTGGTGAAGAATAAAGACTACACGGTATCGTATGAGGCGAATAAAAAGGATGACATCGGGAATATTCCGGCAACAGGGCATGTGGCGACTGTGATCATTACGGCAAAGAGCGCCGATTATGCAGACGGGACAGATTCTGACATAAGGAAAGTGGAATTCAGGATCATAGAGAAGATGATCGGTGATGCAAAGGTACAACTTGCCAATCCGCAGTATTTCAGCCAGTATGGTGTTGCACCGGGGCAGGATGATTTGAATATAACGTACAAAGGTACACCGGTGACAGCAGATGAATATGAGATTGTGTCTTACATCAATAATACCAAAAAGGGAAAAGCATCGCTGGTCATTCGCGGTAAAGGGCAGTATGGCGGAACCAAGAAAGTCACTTTTGCCATCAAAGCAAAAGGAATGAAGACGAATCTGACAGATGCCGTTGCAAATGCGGTATCGACCTTTATGGAGGCATTTCAGTAGCGTATATGGTGAGGTGTGTTTGACCGTCGGCAGGGCAGATGATATAATTAATTTCATGTTTTCCCATAGAGGGCTGCGGGAGGCTGCACGAAACTGGCGGATAGTGATCGCATGGCAGAGGACTGCATGCGGAAGAGATGGAACCTTGGGAGGTAGCTTATGATATTGGTAGATATGATCGGAAGCGGGCTGCTGTATGGAGGCGGTCTGTGGGAGCTTGCGGTGTTGGGACTGGCGGCGATGACGATATGTCTGGCAGGTGTATGGTTTGTCATCCGTCGGCGTACAGTGCGCATATACAACTGGAACGGAAGAAGGTATTGCTAT
Organism: uncultured Lachnospiraceae bacterium; assembly: GCA_947178115.1. Classification (GTDB taxonomy): domain Bacteria; phylum Bacillota; class Clostridia; order Lachnospirales; family Lachnospiraceae; genus UBA3282. The sequence goes on along the minus strand of CAMWXF010000248.1, from coordinate 2,913 downwards.
TTGGGACGGGCCGGTCTGCGATTAAACGGCGGCGGCTATCTGGTGCGTATCAGAGAGCGGATGGCGGATCTGTCGCATACGACACTGTATCAGATCTGCCCGTCGAAGAATTTTGTACGCCGGAACAAATATAAGGATCTGATGCTCTGTGCAGGGAAAGTGCAGTGTGTGCTGCCCATCGAAGAGTGCATGCGGCAGTCGGTTTACTTCCGGGGCTGATGAGTCAGGGGTTTTGAATGGTTACTAGGAAACAAAGAAAGGCAGCGGATACTATGGTCACAGTCAGCTTATGTATGATCGTGAAAAATGAAGAAAAAATTCTGAGAAGATGTCTGGACAGTATTGCAGATCTGATGGACGAGATTATAATTGTCGATACGGGATCCACGGATGCCACCAAGCAGATTGCGGCAAAATATACGGACAAGATCTATGATTTTACATGGATCGGAGATTTTTCGGCGGCGCGGAATTTCGCTTTTTCCAAGGCGGGCATGGAGTACATCTATTCCGCTGATGCGGATGAAGTCCTGGATGAGAAGAACCGTGAGGCATTTCGGCAACTGAAAGCGACACTGCTGTCGGAAATAGATATCGTGCAGATGTATTATGCAAATCAGCTTTCGCATGGGACAATCTATAATTTCGATAAGGAGCTCCGACCGAAACTTTTTAAGAGACTCCGCACGTTTCAGTGGCAAGGGGCGATCCATGAGCAGGTGGGCTTGGAGCCGGTGATTTATGACAGCGACATCGAAATACAGCACATGCCGGAGAACAACCATAAGGACAGGGATCTGGCGGCATTTGTGCGGCGGACGCAGGCGGGAGACCGGCTGGACAAGAGACTTCACAATATTTACGCGAAAGAGCTCTTTATCTCCGGTGACGATCAGGATTTTACAGCGGCGAGGGAATTTTTCCGACAGTCGTGTCATGATATGGAGCGCAGTGAGGATGAGATCAAGGAGGCTGCCTGTGTAGCGGCAAGAGCGGCACGGATCTGCGGGGATGCGGAGGATTTCTTTAAGTATGCATTGAAAGTGATCGCCTGTGACGGCTGTGCGGAAATCTGCTGTGAATTAGGAGAATATTATCTGCAGAAACAGGATATAGACGAGGCGGTCATATGGTTCTATAATGGAGCCTATGAGACAGAAAGTATATTGAATATTCACAGTGGCGGTGATCTGCCGCTCTTCGGACTTGCCCGGTGCTACCGTGCGGCAGGTAATGAGGAGCAGGCAGCAGAGTATGAGCAACTTGCACGAGCGTGGAAGCTGCCGCAGCCTGAATGAGAAACCATATGAGTCATAAAATTCAAGTAATATAGGACAGAATAAGAAAGGCATAACAACATGAAATGGGAAGAAAACGTGCGCAAGGTGGTTCCCTACATACCGGGTGAGCAGCCGAGGCAGGCACAAATAATCAAACTGAATACCAATGAGAATCCATATCCGCCGGCGCCGGGGGTGCAAAAGTGTGTCGCTGCGCTGAAGCAGGATAAGATGCGGCTGTATCCGGAATTTCCGGAGCAGACGGAATTAGCGGAAGCGTTGGCTTCCTATTATCAGATCGACAAAGATCAGCTCTTTATCGGTGTCGGGTCGGACGATGTGCTTTCACTGGCGTTCATGACCTTTTTTCAATCGGAGAAACCGGTCTTTTTCCCGGATATTACCTACTCCTTCTATGATGTGTGGGCGGATCTGTATAAGATACCTTATGAAACGAAGGCACTGGATGAGCATTTCTGTATCAGGCCGGAGGATTACAGGCAGCCCAACGGCGGAGTGATATTCCCGAACCCCAATGCGCCTACAGGTGTCCTGATGGATGTCGGGCAGGTGGAGGAGATCATCGCGGCAAACCGTGACGTGGTGGTGATCGTGGATGAAGCGTACATTGATTTCGGCGGCACAAGCTGTCTGCCGCTGATCCGTAAGTATGACAATTTGCTGGTAGTGCAGACATTCTCTAAGTCACGGTCGATGGCGGGAATGCGGATCGGGTATGCCATGGGGAATCCGAAGCTGATTAAGTACCTGAATGATGTGAAATATTCGGTGAATTCCTATACGTTAAACTATACGTCGCTGCAGCTTGGAGTGGAATCCGTGAAGGATGTGGCATATTATCGGGAAACCTGTGAGAAGATTATGAAGACTCGTGATCGTGCGGAGGAAGAACTTGGTAAGCTGGGATTTACTTTTCCGAAGCCTTATGGTAATTTTATCTTTGCGAGCCACGAGAAGGTTCCGGCGAAAGAGATATTCGAGCGGCTAAAGGATAATGACATATATGTCAGATTCTGGGATAAGGAGCGAATCAGAAATTATCTGCGCATTACGATCGGGACGGATGAGCAGATGGAAGCGTTATACCGTGCTCTTCGAGAGATCGTGAAGGCCTGACTTGCGGGAAAAAATCAAGTTTTCCGATGAAAGGACATATATTGTATAGAGGAAGCGTAACGTTATTTGCATGGCTCCTGTCGGAAGAGGACCGGATTCATCAACGAAACAGAAAGGATTATAGGTAGTAAGAGCGTATGGAAAAACTAGCCGCCGCATTTGCGGTCACATTGGGTAAATATGTATCGAAGGAAGTCGTTGTGTTTATCATATCGATGATTCCGATTCTGGAACTGCGGGGAGGGCTGATCGTATCCCAGCTATTGCAGATTCCTATTACCACGGCGATTCCGCTGTGCATCATCGGCAATATCATTCCGATTCCGTTTATTCTTCTTTTTATTAAGCAGATTTTTAAATGGATGAAGAAGATCAAGATTTTCCGAGGACTGATTGAGAAGCTGGAAAATCGTGCCATGAGCAAAAGTGACAATATCAAGAAGTATGAGTTCTGGGGGTTGGTGCTGTTCGTAGGTATTCCGCTGCCGGGCACGGG
>CAMWXF010000247.1 GCA_947178115.1 uncultured Lachnospiraceae bacterium | reverse complement strand
CCTGCATAAGATCACTCAGCTCATAGCCTTCTTCCGTCAATGTCAGTTCCCCCATGACCATACCACCGTACATATAATCCGGATTGAACTGATGATATCGAAGCAGCAGTATAAACAATAAGATAAAATTAATAATCAAAGTCAACGCAATAGTCCACATAAAAGCTGTCGCGTAATACATGACCGTGCGGACTCCCGGCCGTCTGTTTCTGATCCTCATACTTTCCTCATTTCCGCGCACGTTTTTTTACGCATTGCAAGTTTGTGTCAAGTGCACGCCGCCACTATACCAGCTTATATCCAAGCCCGCGTACCGTCAGCAGATATCGCGGATGGGAAGGATCTTCTTCAATTTTCTCCCGCAGCCTCCTGATATGCACGATCAGCGTGTTTTCATAACCGTAATTACCCTCCGGCCACACGGACTCACACAGTGCGTCGATGGTCACGATCCGGCCTCTGTTCGCCGCCAGCTTCTCTATGATGGCATACTCCTTCGCCGTGAGGGTGGCTGTCTCCGTTTCTCCTGCTTCCGATGCACTTTTCCGACTCACCACACCGCTGCCCAGATCAACACAGTAATCTCCCAGCCGAATCATCTCCTGCTCTTTTCCCGTCTCTTTCACGCGATACACCCTTTTCAGCACCGCCGTCACACGCAGGATCAATTCTTTGGGCAGGAATGGTTTCGTAATATAATCATCCGCGCCAAGCCCCAGCCCATGAAGTCTGTTCTCATCTTCATCCCGTGCCGACAGGAAGATCACCGGCACTTCCGACTCTCTTCGCAGTTCGCCAAGCAGGCTGAAACCATCTCCGTCCGGAAGCATCACGTCTAACAGAATCAGTGCAGGATATTCCCTGTGATATACCGCCATTGCCTCCAGGCAGCTTCCCGCACACACCACATTCTTAAACCCTTCTTTCTCCAGAAACTCTCCGACCATCTTACGCAGCGCCGGTTCGTCATCCACCAGCATGATTTTATATTCATGTATATTCATATCAGGGTTTTCTCTCCTTTTCTCAATCCGAATCTATCTGTTTCATAAAGTCTGTTCTGCCAATCAGTATCAGGCTTTTCCGGTCATAATATCATCTGCTTTATATCCCGGCATCTTATACATAGCAGTATACTATTTTTTATCCTTCCCCGAAACATCTTATCCCGAATCTTAATGTAAATGTAATGTAGACTTCATCCGGTTTTAATGTGCTCCTCTTATTCTGATAGTGAAAGTCAGGCTATTGCCGCAAAATAACTTATAGTAAACGACATAACAAATTTCTAATGTCGTTAACTATGGAAAGAGGAAGGACTATGGCTACACAAAATTTAATTGAAACCACTAATCTCACGAAACAGTACGGTAAAGTCCGTTGTGTCAGTTCTCTGCATATGCAGGTGCCACAGGGCGCCATTTATGGATTCTTAGGTCCCAACGGTGCAGGCAAATCGACAACACTCAAGATGATCCTCGGACTTGCCAAGCCTACCGAAGGTTCCATCACACTCTTCGGTATGCCCGTAAATGAAAAAAACCGCATAAGGCTTCTCGCCGACACCGGTTCTCTGATCGAATCGCCCAGTTACTACGGTCATTTGACCGGAGAAGAGAATCTGACCATTCTACAGACGCTCAAAGGCTGTCCAAAAGAAGACATTGATAAAGTCTTAAGAATCGTGCGCCTGAGCGAAGCACGTAAAAAGAAAGTAGGACACTACTCTCTAGGCATGAAACAGCGTCTCGGGCTGGCTGCTGCGCTGCTCGGTTTTCCCAAACTGCTCATACTTGATGAACCCACTAACGGTCTTGATCCGGCAGGCATACAGGAAATGCGCGATCTGATCTGCACCCTTCCCCGGGAATACGGTATCACGGTAGTCGTCTCATCCCACCTGCTCAGCGAGATTGACCAGATGGCTGACCATGTAGGCATTATTCGCAAAGGTGAATTGGTTTATCAGGACACTCTGGACTCTCTGCATTCTCATGCCAAGCAGCAGATTGCCCTGCGCACCGACCGACCGGACACGGTTATTTCCCTGCTTCATCAGGACGGCATTGAAGTACAAAAAGAAGATGAGTATCTGCTGATCCCTATGATAGAGGATGCGTATATCGCCGGGCTGTGCCGAAGGCTGATCGAACAGAATATTGCTTTATACCGGGTTGAGAAGAGGGAGAAGAGTCTGGAAGATATTTTCCTGTCCCTGACCGGAAAGGAGTCAAGTCTATGAAAACATTACGATTGGAATTCTATAAGACCAAAAGAAGAAAAGTCTGGCTGACCATGTTTGCCCTGCTATCCGTGCAGCTCCTGTGGGGACTCTGGTCCATGAAAGATCCGAAAGAGTGGGAACTGCAAAGCGGCTGGATGTCGTTATTGTATTTCCTGTCACTTCTGGACGGTATCATGGTTCCTACGATGATGTCCGTGCTCGCTTCGCGCCTTGCCGATATCGAGCATAAGGGCAATACCTATAAACAGCTTGAAACTCTCCGCAGCGCCGGAAGTCTCTACCATGCCAAAGCAGTATGCGGATGTATCATAATCGCCGTCATGTTTGCCGTCCAGTTCGCCTTTTTTATTCTACTCGGCTATCATCTGGGATATGAAGGCAATCCGGAAGTGAAATACTATCTGCTTTCCTATGTGTTGAAAGTTGCCGCCAACATTTCTCTGTTCCTGCTGCAGCTTGCCCTGTCCATGCTCTTCGCCAATCAGATGATTCCTCTCGTGGCCGGACTTGGCGGTTCCATGGCGGCGCTGCTTCTGATGTTTGTCACCACTTACTCGTTTTTGCCCTGGGGCGGCAACCTAAGCGCTTCCCTTGTCTGGGCCGAGTGGGATGAAACCACCAGAATCAGCACATTCTGCTACCGTGCTTTCTCACCGGCCGAAACAGCCGCCGTGATCTGCATATTCGTCTGGATCGTAGTTTTCTATGCGGCAGGCAGAATCTTATTTACACGTAGGGAGGTGTGACACTTATGACACTATCATTTATGAAATCAATTAAAGCAGAACAAATAAAACTGAAAAGGAGCCCTGTCTGGCTCGCCTTCTTCATTCTGCCGATTATATCCGCTTTTTTTGGCACTTTCAATTACATGGCAAATCTGGAGCTGCTGAAAAGCGAGTGGTACAGCCTGTGGTCCCAGCACACTCTGTTTCTGTGTTATGTCTTTATGCCTGCTTTGATCGGTACCTACTGCTCCTATCTGTGGCGGCTGGAACATATGAGAAACAACTGGAACAGTTTTTTGACTGTGCCTGTCTCCCGCCTTTCCTTATATATAGGTAAATTGGTGCAGGCGATCATAATGGTTATCGCCGGTAACGCATGGGTTTTCTTTCTGTACTGTCTGTGCGGTAAGCTCTGCGGCCTGCCCGGTCTCCCGCCGAAAGCTTCCATCGGATGGCTCGCCGCCGGCATCCTCGGCGGCATCGTAGTCGGCTGTATACAGCTTACCATATCCATGATCATCCGCTCCTTCGCGGTTCCGATCGGCATCGGGCTCGTCGGCGGCATCGGCGGTCTTATGATAACCAACAAAGGATGGGGCTTATACTACCCATATTCGCTCTATTGCATGGGAATGCGTGCCAACAATCCGAATATGGAACTCGAAACGGGTACATTTATGATCGGATGTATTGTTTATATACTGCTTTTCTCTCTGTTGTCGGTGTGGGGGTTGCGCAGACGGGAACAGTGATGCGCCAGACCGTGGTTGGTATATACTAGGTCAAATAAAAAAGTGTCTTCGACACTTCAACTCCCCTGCCCCTCAATCTTGAGGGGTGG
>CAMWXF010000246.1 GCA_947178115.1 uncultured Lachnospiraceae bacterium | reverse complement strand
AGCCCAAGGGAGAGGATCATCTGATATCTTCCAATCTTCTCTGGCAGAAACTGCTCAAAAATGAGCAGTCTAAAACCTTCTTTGAGAAATTTGTTCACAATATTCTCATGTATCTGCAGATTTTGATCACCGTACTTTTGGTAGTTGCGCTGATGTCGCCATTTATCAGCACCAGGGGGCAAAGCGGCGGAAGGAAGATACTGCTTTTCGATACAAGCGGAAGTATGCAGCATATGACAGATTCAGACAAGACCCGTCTGGAGGAGGCCGTGGCGCAGGCATGCGATTATGTGAGGACAGCAGATAACACCCGTTTTTCTATTGTGACAGAGGACGCTCTGGGGACACAGCTCCTGGCAGTGGACATGACGGATGCAGACAGTCTGATCCGGACGCTTAAAGAGATAGGGTGCAGTGACGGCGGAGGAGATCTCGCACTGGCGCAGGGGACTCTGGATACGCTTATGGGAGAGGATGCGGACAATGCGGCAGATCTGATTGTCTATACGGATGGTTCCGGTGCAGCGGGATTTGAAGAGCAGCGTGCCAGCGCGGAGAAGGAGCTTCGCGTGTTCGGTGAGGCTGCTTCCAATGTGGCGAATGAATATACGGTATTCACCGCGCGGGAGGACGGCTCTTATGATGTGATGGTGAGCCTGGTCAATTACAGTGACAGTAATGTTACTTTTGATGTCAGTCTGTATGACGAGGGAGAGAGGCTCATTGCGCTTAGGCAGATGCAGCTTGCACCTTCGGAGAGCACATTCTGTCTGTTTGAACAGGCGGACTGGCAGGGACAGACCTTACAATCCTGTATTGACGGCATTACCTTTGAGGGAGGCGACAGAGAGAGTCTTACCGCGGATAATGTTTCGGAAGCGGTGAAGAGCCCGAAAAGTCAGGTGAACGGACTGCTCGTCGGAGAGGGAAATATTTTCATTGAGAAGGCGTATCTTGCCATTACAGGAGAGAGTATTGCCAGAGCCGGCACGGATGCGCTGGATAATTATAATGTGGTGATTTATGATGCCGGACAGGTTCCGGGGACGGAAGGAAAGAACCGGCTGATTTTCGGTGACGCCGGGAGAGAAAACGTCCGGACACTGGAAAATGTCGTATTGGAAATGAAGGACTGCGACCTGACCGCCGGCCTGTCCGGATTTACCATAGGAGTAAATACTGCTTATTGCTTTGCGCTTCCGGAAGGAGCGGAGAGCTTTTTGGAATGTGATGGGAAATGTGTGGGTTATTACCGGGAACTGGATGGCTGTAAAGAGGTGGTGGTAGGATTTGACCCCCGGGAGTCGGATTTCCCGTTAAGAGCGGAATTTCCGGTTTTTCTGGCTAATGCCATGGTCTATCTCACAGACACGTCTTTACTTGCGCAAAATGTTTATTATGCCGGGGAGGAGATTGCCCTGCAGCCCTGGGTAGCGCCGGATGATTTTGTGTTTGACGCTCGTCCCGGAAAGGCCGGCCTGTATCAGATAGGAAACGGGGAGCAGCAGGAAACTTATGTGGTGCGGTTTCAGACCGCTACGGAGTCGGATGGCAGAGTAACCGCTGAATCTGTCGGTGACGCAGCAAATATGAAACAGCAAAAGGTGAAGCAGGCAGTGAGAAATCTTTTTTTGCTGCTGGCGCTGGCTTTTTTGGTCGTAGAATGGATCGTTTATGTGCGACAGATGCGTTATCGGGGAAAGTTTTATCTGGCCGTGAGAGGTGCGGTGGCTGCGTGCGTGTTTTTGGCGCTTTTCGGGATACAGGTACATCTGGGCAGCAGCCGGACTGCCACTGTTTTTGTAGTGGATCTCTCCGACAGTAATGAGGAGCACCTTAAGGAAGCGGATAAGTACCTGCAGTCTGCGATTGCGAAAATGCCCGCCGGCAATGCCTATGGTATTGTGACCTTTGGGAAAAATGCGTTGGTGGAGCAGTTTTTGACAGAGGAAGGTTATTATGGAGGATTGCTGACGCTGCCGGAGAAAACGGCAACGAATTTTGAGGATGCCATATCCAAAGCGCTTACGCTTATTCCGGGAGATTACAGCGGAAGGCTGGTAGTGCTCACGGATGGGAAACAGACCAGGGGAGATGTCCGGCATATGGGACAGGCGCTCTCGACAAGCAGGGCGGAGTTTCTGACTCTTCTCTATGAGGATGAGGAGACAACGGATGCCTATATTGACAATGTAAGCCTTCCTTCTTATCTGCATCCCGGCGATCAATATGCCATCACCGTACTGGTGGAGAGCAATTATGATACGGATGCAGTCATTGAGTTATACAATGGAAGTTCCCTGACGGCGTCAAACAGCGTTCATCTGAATAAGGGGAGCAACCGGTTTGTGTTCAGTGCGCAGGTTGACGCGAATGCGGACAGCGGCGCCATGGAGAATATCAGAGTCCGGGTACTGGCGCCGGGAGATACCTGTCAGGAGAATGATTCCTTTAGTGCCTATTCCGTGGTGAAGTCCGCGCCTAAGATTCTGCTGATTGCCGGACCGGGTGTTGATGTTTCGGCATTTGACTCAGTGCTGCGTGCGGCAGGCTGTGACTATCATGTGGTCTCCGCCCTGAATGCACCGGGCGATATTAACGCCATGTTAGCCTATAAGTCGATTATTCTGGCGGACACTTATATTGATGATCTGCCTGTCGGTTTTCTGGAGAATCTGGAGACTTATGTGAAGGATTACGGGTGCGGGTTTATCTGCTGCGGCGGTGAGGACAGCTTTGCACTGGGAGGATATCGGAATACGGTGCTTGAGACAGTGCTTCCGGTAGATATGCAGCCAAGGAGTATCAATGAGATCCCTTCCATGGCTATGGTTATGGTCATCGATCATTCAGGCAGTATGATCAGTGAGGTCAAAGATTCCGGCGGCAGCAATCTGGATATTGCCATCAAGGCTGCTGCTGTGGCAGTGGATAACCTGAGAGATTCGGATTATGTGGGTGTTCTGACTTTTGATGATCAGTATGAGTGGCAGGTGGAGCTTACCACGGCGGATGATAAAGCCGCCATCAAGGATAAGATCATGCACATCAGAGAGGGTGGAGGAACTACCATTAAGCCGGCCCTTCTGGAAGCGTGTGAGGCAGTTGCGGAAAGTGAGGCAGCAATTAAGCATGTAGTGCTTTTGACGGATGGTATGGGAGAGACAACCGATTTCCAGGATGCGATAGACGCTTATAAGGCGGAGGGGATCACGCTCTCTACTGTAGCAGTCGGAAGTTTTTCCGATACGCAGCTCCTTGAAAAGTTAGCCGACAGATGCGGCGGCAGATATTATTATTCGGATCTGGCCAGTGATATACCCAAAATCTTTGCCCGAGAGGTTTTTCTGGGAAGTGACAGTTACATTCAAAACGGTGTATTTTCGCTTAAGGTGCAAGAGAACCATGAGCTGACAAACAATCTCTTTACCGATGGTTGGCCGGTGCTCTACGGGTATATTGCCGCAACCCCCAAGACAGCCTCCGTCCCTGTTATCGTATCTGATAACAAAGAAAATCCGATCCTTACGGTATGGCAGTACGGACTGGGCAGGACGGTTGCATGGAACAGCGATGTTACCGGTAAGTGGAGCAGCGCCTTCTCAGGAGAAGATGACTATGTCCGGATGTGGAAGCGGATCGTGGATTATGCCACCGGAAATGTTGACATGGGTGAGGACAGAGTGGATGTGGTGACAGTAGGAGAACGGACAGAAGTCACTTATCAGACGGATGATTATGCTGGTGGCACGGAGATTCTGGTGACGGTTATTGATCCGGAGGGAGAATCCACGGAAGAGAAGCTTCATGCCACAGCACCGGGGAAATATACGGC
>CAMWXF010000245.1 GCA_947178115.1 uncultured Lachnospiraceae bacterium | reverse complement strand
TGGCAAAATCGAAAGCAACCGCTCCGACGACTATATTAATTGAAAGAACGAGGAACCCTTATGTCTTATTGTGTAAACTGCGGCGTGGAGCTGGAAGCCTCTTTGAAGGAATGCCCGCTCTGCCACACTCCTGTTATAAATCCAAAAGAGCTGGGCAAAGACCACCCGGCTTCTCCCTATCCCACCGATAAAGGTCAGGTCGAAGTCGTAAAACGCAAAGATCTTGGCATTCTGATTTCGGTCGTATTGTCCGCCACAAGCGTGACCTGCCTGCTGTTAAACCTGCTCGTATTTGATGCCTCTCTCTGGTCTCTTCTGGTGATCGGAGGCTGCATGTGCCTGTTTGTATTCAGTTTCCCGGCAATTTTCTACAGCAAGACACCGATCTACCTGTCTCTGCTCGCCGACGGTGCCGCAGTGGCGGTCTACCTGTTCCTGATCACATTTCTGACCGACTCGGACATATGGTTCTGGCAGGTCGGACTGCCAATCGTAGTGATTCTGTCCATACTGGCGGAATGTTATCCTCTGCTGGCAAAGCTCCATCCTCTCACGATCCTGCCCTGCTCACTCTGTATCTTTATCGAGATACCGGTCTTCTGCGTGGCTCTTGAACTGCTGATCCGACATGTTCTGCTGCTTCCATACCGCATCACATGGTCGGCTGTGGTATTGACAGTATGCGTGATCATCGATATTGCACTGATCACGATCCTCGCAAAAAAACGCCTGCGCAACGAAGTGCGCAGACGCCTGCATTTCTAATTCCCGTGCTTTTCTTCCGCTTCCTCGAGAGAGCTGTACCCATAGAACAAAGTCTCATTGGCGATAGTCTGTTTCAAAAGGCTCTCGCCTTTCTCATACGCCTCCAGCGTCTCCCGATAGATCAGCTCCAGCGTATGCATGGAATATGTCAGGAGTTCTCCCCTTAGATAACTCTCCATGGACGACCCGGCCATAATACCGTCTTCCGCCGTAGTAAGTACCCTTCCCCGGTTCCGCAGATTCGGATAATCCCGCAGCATAGCGGCATCCCATTCCAAATTGATCTGTACGATCTTCTCCACCAGCTCCTTCTTATCGGACACATCCGGCAGATGCTCCTTGATCTCCTCGTATTCCTCCGGAAAAGTACTCTCCATCATCCTCCCATACTTCTCAAACACAAGATTCCTGCCTGCAGCATAAGCCGTCCTGCAATCCTCCAGATAGCTGTGCAGTACTTCATCGGAATAAACCATCCATTGGCTCATGCGCATCTTAAAAAATGTATCCGGATCATCCTGACAGGAAGCCCTGCCTCCAGTATTATAGACCTGTTGAAACAGTTCCCACTCCGTCTGCGCAATATCAAAAATAAGCTGTTCTCTGGCACTGATGTCAGCCATAGTTTTTCCTTCTTTCTTTATTTCTGTTTCTTCTCCTGTATCAACGGAAGTTTACTTTGCGTCACATCCTTATCGGATGTCATGACCAAGTTCATCAGCTCGTCAACCGTACACTGACCGACCGCCTCCGTATACTCTGTATGGGACGTAATAAGCGTCTCGCCCTCTACCTTAAGATAAATGGCATCGGCTTCATAATTCTCCAGAAACGTATTGACAATCGAAGCTACGATTATGCATTCCGCCTCTTTCGACATGGTTCTTAAATATTCGCCTGCCGCCTTGGACAGATCCAAATGCAGAACTTTCTGCTCATCCTGCTGCTCTTCCTCGAAAGAAAGTACTTTCGTGTCCAGCGATACGATATTATGCTTTGCCAGTGCATCTACCAGCGCTTCCGGTGTCATTTCTTCAAGTTCTATCGTCTCCCGGTTCAATTCGTGAGACGCGCCGTTGCCGTAATAGACCACCGTTTTTTCTGTCAGAACATCTTCCTGCTCTGGCTCTTGCTCCTCTGTTCCCGCCGTACTCTCAGAATCGTCAGCTTCCGGAACCTTCGGCTTCTGCACCGGTTCCTGTACATCCGTCATCCCCTCTGCCGCCAGTTCCTGGGCTTCCGGTGTCTCTTCCTCGTCCAACAACAGATATTCCAGTGAAGTGACCAGCAGGTCTTCCGAGGACATTTCCGGCACCACCATCTCACCCGATGCCACGGTCTCATTTACCCTGCTGCCGCACGCCGCCAGAAGCGCCGCCACAGCGGCAATCGCCAATACTGCTTTATTTCTATTTTTCATAAATTCTCCCCTTCAAATCGGTTATGCCAAAAACGCCGTTATTCCGCTGTTTTCACACTTTATTCCGGCGGGCTTACGTGAATCGGGTTTATTCTATCATACTCAATAGAAAAAAGCAAAAGAACTTTTTATTATCTTACCGCATTGTATTGTTCACGGTTTGTCTAGAACGGACGCACAGATGGAAGCGAATATCTACGGAGTCGCGCTTTCGCTCCGTAAAAAGCGTAGCAGACACTAAGCTCGAAAGTTGCTTTGCAACTTTTAACCTCGCTAAGTGCTGACGCTTTTTAAGGGACTCCTTAAGATATTCGCTTCCATCTGTGCTGGGTATTGGCTAAACCTGAATGGTAATACCGTTTTTGATTACTTCCTGTAGGGTTAAGTCTTTGTCGGTCACTAGGATGTCGGCTTTTCGGCCGGGCTGTAAAACGCCGCATTCATCTTCCAAGCCAACGGCGGCGGCGGGATTCAGGGTTGCGGCTCTGACTGCTGTTTCTACGGGTACCCCCATCCTGACGGCAGTCCGCATGCAGTCATATAAATTCGTCGCGCTGCCTGCAATGGTGCCGTCAGCCAAGGTTGCCAGGTTGCCCTGTACACGTACTGGCTGACCGCCCAGAGCGTACATGCCATCTTCCATGCCTGTTGCCATCATACTGTCGCTTATAAGCACCACGCGCTCTGTGCCGAACAGCTTAAACGTGTTTCTCACTGCGCTGGGATGGATATGGATTCCGTCACAGATCAGTTCCACTGCCACCCGCTCGTCTTCCGCTGCCGCACCGATCACACCGGGCGCTCTGTGGGTAAAGGGCGGCATGGCATTATAGAGATGGGTCACGTGCGCCGCACCTGCCTCAATCGCCGCCTTCGCCGTTTCATAATCTGCGCATGTGTGCGCGATGGAAAAGCGGAATCTGTCTCTGCCCACCCTGATACATTCCAGTGCGCCTTCCGTCTCCGGCGCAATCACCACGGTCCTGATCATGCCCTTCGCGGCCTGCTGTAATCTGTCCAACATCTCCATATCGGGTTTATGAATATAAGCAGGATTTTGAGCGCCCTTTTTCTCCATGGAAATAAACGGACCCTCCAGATAGATTCCCTTTATGACTTCACCGAGCGCGATACCCTCCGGCAACGTCTTTGTCTCCGTCGCCGCGGCACACACTGCACAGATATTCGCAAGCGTCTCCTCGGACAGCGTCATGGTGGCAGGCGTGATGGTCGTAATGCCGTGTGTCAATTCATAAGACGCAATGGCACACATAGCTTCCGCCGTACCGTCGCAGAAATCATAGCCAGCACAGCCGTGGAAATGCGTATCCACCAGTCCCGGCAGGATATACCGTCCGGACTCTTCCTCCGTCAACTGTTCCTCTTCCAGGCGTTCGATTGTCTCAATCATATCGCCTGTTATTGTTATCTCTCCTGCCTCAAAGCAAAACCGATCCGTATAAACCATTCCCCTGATAGTCCGCATGATATTGCACCTCCTATATTACTGCACCGCCTTATAGTACTCTGCCAGCGCCGCTTCATCGCCCACCAGTATCACATCATTGTGAAGTTGTAGTACGGAAGCCGGTACCTCCGGTGTGATCGGGCCGAGGAAAGCCTTCTTGACAATATCTTTCTTGCTGTCTCCGGAAACGATTACGA
>CAMWXF010000244.1 GCA_947178115.1 uncultured Lachnospiraceae bacterium | reverse complement strand
GTGACAGGGTAGAAACAGGCCCATCGCCGGGATATCTTAATAACGGCGGCAATGTTATGACGGCGGCTTCTACGTTGATGAACTGGCATGGTGCCGCAGCCGAAAGTAAATATCCGTATGTCAATAATTCTATCGGACCGGCAGATTTGTCACAGGCAGTTTCACAGGATACGACTGCGATCCTAAAGAATTTCTATATGCTGAATACCAAAGCAAATGACGCGGCGACGATTCAAAATGTTAAGAGGCTCGTGAAGCAGTATGGCAGTGTTATGTGGGCATACTATGACGCGACCCAATATTATAATGCATCGACGCATGCATATTATAATAATGTGTCAAAAAATACGGGGAACCATGCCATTATGGTCGTTGGCTGGGATGACAATTATTCAAAGAATAATTTTAATACACATCCTAAGAACGACGGCGCATGGATCGTAAGAAACAGCTGGGGTACCGGCTGGGGAGAAAAAGGATATTTCTACATTTCCTATGAAGATACTTCGCTTGGAAGCAGCAGCCCGGCAGCGGTCTTTATTGCAGGTCTGAGTGACGAATATGATAACAATTATTTTAACAGTGCCACCTTCACCGGCCGCGGATGGGCCGGTAAAGGGACCGAAAACTTAATCACAAAGATGGCGCAGGTCTATGAGATCCGGGGAAAAAAGACAGGTATGGAGCAGCTGTGCGCGGTTTCGTTTTTCGCAGGCAGTATCGATGCTGAGTATAATATTCAAATCTATCGGAATCCACAGAAGAATGCAAGGGGTGTGGTTGAGAATCCTGAAAGCGGTAAGCCTATGCTGAGCACACCTGTTTCCGGCAAGACAACTTATCAGGGGATCTATACGGTAGACCTTACGCAGCCTGTGACAACAGTGAAAGGCGATGTCATTGCAATTGTCATTACCTTCCCCAAAGGAGGGTATATTGCCGTAGATGAAAATACGTATAACTGTGAGCAGAAGCATTACACCTACTACAATAATTGCAGAGCAGGGGAAAGCTTTAGCGGTAATCAGTATAGTTATTACGATTTGTCACAGAAAGACCAGTCACTTCGTATCAATGCACTGACAAGGGATGTTGAAAGTGAGTTTGCGATTGCAGTAGATGATGTGAGGCTGACAGACTTTGCAGGCAATGGCTTAGTACGGCTGATATGGGTTCCCTGTCCGGAAGCTGAAAGGTATGAGATACTGCGCAGCGATTCACGGGAAGGAGTCTTTACCAAAGTTTCAGAACAGCCTGCTGATCAGGAAGAGAGCTATCAGGAGAGTATCCGCGCTGCGAGTACCTATTATTACAAAATCAGGGCCGTTTTGTCTGATGGAAGTACAAGAGAATCGCAGACATTAGAAGTAAAGGCGGATACCGTTGTATTTTCTTCTGACATAAGTGGTCATGTGGAAAATATGAAAGCAGTACTGTCCTGGGATGCGGTAACAGGGGCAGCAGGTTACGAGTTATGTAGAAAAGCGTCCGGAGAGGCAGATTACAGCACACTAGGGACGGTTACTGGTGATACAAGCTATACAGACGATTTAAGCGATGGTGATGTGGGAAATTACGAATATCGGATACGCGCTTATAATGCGGAGGGCATCTATACAGCATGGTCTTCCCCCAAAGTGGTCACGTTTGAATTCAAGGTGGAGCAGACGGCATATAACAAACTTAAATTATCTTGGACAGAATATTATAATGCACCGGGTTATATATTTACGTTGGAAGAGCCGGAGAAAGTCATTCTTTGCAGCATTCCTTCTGTTTTTACTGAGAGAGAAGTGGATATGACGCAATTGTTCAGACTCAACAGCTCTATATTCAATGGGGCGGAATTTCAAGCGGGAGAAGACTATACCTATTCTTTGTGGGCGGGTTACGCCGGTTCATATTATTTGATATATCAATATCCTGCTGCTGCATTTCGGACCGTGCCGGAAGTCAGCTTTACAGGCGTTTCCTATACAAAAGGAGAAGGCATTACTTTACAGTGGGATAACGGCGCTGCAAAGCAGATGGAGATCTATCGGAATACGACGCCCGATAGACCGGATACTCCGTATATAACGGCGGACGCCGAAGCGAACTCTTACACGGATACCGGGATAGAAGAGGGAACGGGATACTATTACTGGCTGCGTCCGACACTGACAAATTCCTCCGGAGAGTTGGTGGCGGGTGAAGTAACAGACAGCAAGTATATGGCAGCCCCTTTGCTGGAAGAGATGACCGTGTTAAAATCTGTAAAGGCGCTTTCCGACACAGAGGCCGCTATTACATGGGAAAGCAACCCGTTAGCAGACGGATATTCTCTGTACCGAAGCTCTGCAGAGTCTCAAAAGGGAGAGAAGATTGCAGAGATTACAGATAATACAGTAACGGAATATAATGATACAGGACTGCCTCCGGGCGCTGTATATTATTACAGCATTGCAGCTCATATTTTATCGGATTCGGGGACGAAAGAGGATGTATTATCTCCGCAGATAGGTGTCAGGATGCTGCCGACGGTTCCGGTATTAGAAGAGGCGGCGTGGCTGGGAGACAGAGTGGTAATCGAATGGGAGCAGGCAGAAGGCGCCGACGGTTATGAAGTGTGGCGTATGGTGGAAGGAGAGACTGTCAGAAAAATAGCAGAAATAAATTCCGGAGATACAGTGCAATATGAGGATTTCGATACGGATTATGATATGGTAAATTCTTATATCATCGATGCATATAATACGGATACCAATGGAAAACGACAATACGCAGCAGAGCGTTCCAATTCTGTAGCAATTGCATTGCCGATCACACCCGTTGCCATTAAGGAACTACGTTCTATAGATGAACACAGCATGCAGATCATCTGGGAGGATATTGAAGGAGCGGACAGATATGCACTGTACCGTTACGAGGCAGGTGTATATGCGCCGCTCGCAGAAGATATACTAAAAGCAGATGATGCGGGTGGCATGGTTTACTATACAGATAACAACTGTGTGACAGGAATAACGTATTATTATAAAGTACAGGTATTCAAGAATGGTACAAATTCCGAACTGGACATGACAGCAGTAGCCTCCGGATGTACCAAGCCTGACATGCCGACAGTGGTGCGGACAACACACGATAGGATCACCATACAGAATAATCCGTCATACGAATATGCGATCAGCAGAACGTACGAAGGGGTAACTTATCCCAACTATACATATAGCACGGATGTGGATAGTACGGAAACAGAGCTGACCTTTACCGGTCTTGAACCGGAAAGCACTTATTATATCTATGTGCGGACGAAACAGTCGGTAACGGGAGAAGCACCCGCATATGGCGCTGTGCTGCGGGTTGCGACGAAGAGCAAAATGGAGCTTGTATTAAGCAATACGGATGTCGTTGTCTCCAAGGGCAACAGAGTAGACATCACTACTTCTCTGAAGCCCACTAACTTACATTATACCGGTTTACAGTGGAGCGCATACAGAGCGGACGGAACACCCTATAATACACAGAAGGATGGCAGTATCTTCAAGGTAATAGGAGGAGATGACAGGGAAATTCTGAGAATTACAGGCAGCACACTTTCCGCGACGGGAGAATCGACGGAAAAAGAAGTATACCTGAAGGCGGAAGTCGATGAATTGACGGCACGATGCCATGTTGTGGTAAATGTTCCGGTAACAAAGCTTTCCATGGGAGGTTTTAAAGTTAATGGCGAGGCGCAGAGCTCGTTAGATAATATCTGCATTTCTGATGAAATTGAAGTAAGCGCTTCTCATATGCCGGACTATAATGCAGATGACGCCGCATGTGATTGGTCAACGACCAATGGAAACGTATTGAAGATCATAGACAG
>CAMWXF010000243.1 GCA_947178115.1 uncultured Lachnospiraceae bacterium | reverse complement strand
ATCATGAAGAAATACGGTTTCCAGGATTGGGATTCGGTGCTGGCGGCGATAGGGCACGGCGGACTCAAAGAGGGGCAGATCATCAACCGCATGCAGGAAATGTATGAGAACGACCACCGTAAAGAAATGACCGATGCAGAAGTCATGGCGGAGGTGGCGGAGAGTGCCCAGATTAACAGAGACCGGGTGCAGAAGGGCACCAGCGGCATCATCGTTAAAGGGATACACGATGTGGCGGTGCGATTCTCCAAGTGCTGTAGTCCTGTGCCGGGGGATGAGATCGTCGGTTTCGTGACCAGAGGCAGAGGAATCTCCATCCATAGGACGGATTGTATGAATATCATGAATCTGCCGGAGATCGACCGTAACAGGCTGATCGATGCGGAATGGCAGCAGACGGAAGCGGCGGAAGGAAGATATTTTGCGGAGATCAGTATATTCGCAAATAACAGAAACGGACTTCTGGCGGATATCTCCAAGGCTCTCACCGAGAAGGAGATTGATATTCTGTCATTAAATACGAGGGTGAGCAAGCAGGGTACGGCGACGATCATGGTCAGCTTCGAGATTCGCAGCCGTGAGGAACTGCAGCGTATCATTGATAAGATCAGGACGATAGAAAGCATTATTGATATTGAGAGGACAACGGGGTAATAAGACATGGCTGATTTGAAAATTGGCAGACTGATGCTGGGGATCTGTCAGACGAATTGTTATTTTGTGTATAAGGAAGGGACTAAGGATGTGATCTTCTTTGATCCGGCGGATAAGGGGGATTATATTTATGAGACGCTTAAGGATAAAGGGTTACAGGTTAAGGGAATCCTGCTGACTCACGGACATTTCGATCATATCTGGGGAACCAATAAGCTTAGGGAATTGTCGGGTGCTCCGATCTATGCCTATGAAGAGGAAAAGGCACTTTGCGAGGATGCGGTCACGAATGTGTCGGATCAGGTGGGCAGACCGTATACGGTGATTCCGGATCAGTATTTAAAGGACGGTGAAGAGATCACTATTGCGGATATGACCTGTAAGCTGATTGCCACGCCGGGACACACGGGCGGAAGCTGCTGTTATTATTTTGAGGAAGCGGGAATACTGATCGCGGGAGATACTCTTTTCTTAGAGTCGGTTGGCAGAACGGATCTTGCTACGGGTAGTATGAGTGCACTGGTCAGATCAGTCAAGGAAAGGCTGTTTGAACTGCCGGATGAGACGAAGGTCTATCCGGGACATGGGGATATTACCACCATCGGCCATGAGAAGAAGTATAATCCTTTTATTTGAGCGGCGAGGGCTCGGTACAAACTTAAATGATATGGTATGGTAAGAATGGGCGATTGCAGGAATTTGTGTTAATCGCCTATCTCAATGTAGCGGAAGATGAAGCGATGGAGGATTAACATTCGTTATATTGGTATAGGAATAATATCGTAGACGAAAGGATGGGAATCAACCATGGATAAAGAAAAAACTTCCGGCACAAATTTACAGATTTTAAATCGTGACACAATCAAGTACATAGCCATGTTTACCATGCTGTTAAACCACATAGCGCATACACTGCTTACGCATGGTACGCCTTTGTACGAGATCTTTGAGGATATCGGCTATTTTACGGCACCGGTAATGTGTTATTTTATGGTGGAAGGGTACGACTATACGCGATCCAAGATGAAATACGGACTGCGGCTTTTTCTCTTCGCCATAATCTCGCAGGTTCCGTATACGATGGCGTTTCATTTCGGTAATCTGAATATGATTTATACGCTGTTCTGTTGTTTTATGATATTGGTGGTCATGGAAAAGGTTCAGAATAGGTGGCTTAGAGCGGGTTTGTGCACGTTGCTTCTGCTTGTTACTGTGGTCGGTGACTGGGCGCTTCTGGCAGCGTTTTTTACAATTTTGTTTCACAACAGCAAGGGGAACAGGAAGAAGACAATCATCAGTTTCGGTGTGGCATATGTGGTTTTTGTAGTGTTTAACGTACAGAGCTATATGTACGGTGTGCAAGGTAACTGGACATCGTATGCAGTGGCGCATGCGATGTTGTCCGGGCTGGGGATCATAGCCGCGGGAGTGGCTGTGCTGGTGCTGTATAACGGGCGTCGTGCCGAGAAGGCCAGAAATTTTTCGAAATGGTTTTTCTATCTGTTTTATCCGGCACATCTGTTGATTCTGGCTCTTATAGCAAATTGAAGGTTGAGAGAAGGGCATGGCATTGGTTATGGGTCAAATGAGCCAAACGGATCGACAACTTCAAATACGAAAGCTTGCAGAAGAGATCATGCGTCTGGCACACGACGGCATCTTAGTCAATATGCGGTTTCTGGATGTGGCGCTGTCTAAGTTCAAGGTGGAGTGCAGAGAGCAGACCGGCGCACACCTTTTCGACGGTGCGAAGCTGTACTATGATCCCGTGCTGCTGCTGGGGCAGTATAAGACGGCGCAGGGCTATGCGGCAAGGCTGTATCTGCATACGCTTCTGCATTGTATTTTCTATCATAGTTTCGAGACGGATAAAATGAACCGGCAGTATTGGGATATGGCGACGGATATTGCGGTGGAGCATACGATTCTGGATATGAATCTGCACTTGACGGCGCTGCCTTCCGATGATATGCTGAGAAGCCGGTTGGAGATTTTGGAGAAGCAGGCGGGCGGACTGACGGCGGAGAAGCTTTACAGGCATTTCCGGATCGAAGAGCCGTCCGAGAAGGCGAAGAAGGAATGGTATAAGCTTTGTCATTATGACGAGCATATTTATTGGGACAGACGGGAAGAACTGGAACTGTCCCAGGCAGAGTGGCGTAAAGTAAGCGAGCGGATCAGAGCCGACTTAAAGAGTTTCAGTAAAGATAAAAATAACGCTGAGAGCGTGGAACAGAATCTGAAAGAAGCGATGCGGGAGCGGTACGATTACACGGATTTTCTGAAAAAATTTATGGTCATGGGAGAATCGATCCGGGTCAATGACGATGAGTTTGACTATATATATTATACGTACGGACTTCATACCTATGGCAACATGCCGCTGGTGGAGCCGCTTGAATACAAGGACAGTAATAAAATCAAGGACTTCGTGATTGCCCTGGATACCTCCGCGTCATGCAGGGGTAAGGTGGTGCAGGCTTTCTTGCAGAAGACCTACAATATCATGCAGGAGGGCGAGAACTTCTTTCATAAGATTAATGTGCATATCATCCAGTGCGACAGCGAAGTGCGGCAGGATACTAAGATCACGAAACGGGAACAGTTCGATGATTTTATGGAAAAGGGAAAGCTGACAGGCTTCGGGTCCACGGATTTCAGACCGGTGTTCGAGTACGTGGAAAAGTTAAGGGAAGAACAGGAGTTTGATAATCTTAAGGGATTACTCTATTTCACAGACGGTTACGGGATCTATCCGGAACAGATGCCGGATTACGACGTGGCATTCGTATTTCTTCATGAGGATGATAATGCGCCGAAGGTGCCGCCGTGGGCGATTAAGCTTGTACTGGACGAAGAAGAGCTGGAGGAGCCGGAAGAAGTGTAAGCGGGCATGGCACATTGAAACAGGGATAGTGCAATGTAAAATAAAGTGTGAATAGTGCATGACAGGAGAATCAGGTAACAGACAATGAATATCAAAGAGGCAAAAAACTATATCAAAGATTCCGTCAAAATATACTTGAAAAAAGACGAGGAAGGAGAGTATCGGATTCCGATCGTCAGACAGCGGCCCATATTTCTGCTCGGTGCACCGGGCATCGGTAAGACGGCGATTATGGAACAGATTGCCCAGGAACTGGGCATCGCCCTTGTGTCCTACTCCATGACCCATCACACAAGACAGTCTGCATTGGGGCT
>CAMWXF010000242.1 GCA_947178115.1 uncultured Lachnospiraceae bacterium | reverse complement strand
ATCAGTTCCTCTGCATGTCCGGGCGTAAATCCGAATCCGGTGCGTCCGTCCTCGAACGCCTCGAGACAACCGCTGATATTGGAGGCGATAACCGGCCTTCCCGTGGCCGCGCCCTCGATCAGCGCATTGGACATTCCCTCATGGAAGGACGCCACCACAATCGCACTGGCCGCTGCCAAATACGGATGTACTTCCGTATGGAATCCGATCTGACGCAAAACACCTTCCTTTTCCAGTTCATCCAGCATGTCCTGATAATCCTCGTCGCAGTATCCCATAATATCAAAGAAGACGTTATCACTATGTAACTCCTTCGCCGCCTCGATATATTCCAGTATACCACGTTCTTTCATGACCCTGCCCACAAAGAGAAAATGCGTCTCTCCACTGTCAGGATACGGCTCATACCGATGCCTTTCCAGATTTACGCCCGATCCCATGACCATGCGTGTCTTCTTCGCCGTGATGCCGAGTCTCTGAAATATTCCTCTGTTCTCTTCATTCTGGAAAAAGACACATGCGGCCCGTTTCAACCCCGTTCGATACATGGTAACGATCACTTTCAGGAGAATCCCTGTCCTGTCAAAAGCGCCGCCCAGACCCGTGATCGTGGCAATATACGGAATCTTACGCCGCGCCGCCGCAAAACCGCCGTAGATATTCGGCTTGATCGTATAGGTGACCACCAGATCAGGCTTAAGTTCTCTCATCAGTCTGCCGTAAGCGCGGTATAACTTCAGATCTTCCAGTGGATTAATTCCCCTGCGGTTAATCGCCGTCTTGATGATCCGGCATCCCTCCGCCGTCAGTTCCTTCTCTTTCACATCATCAGGCATACTGACATAGACCTCATGCTCCGCTAACATGGCCTGCATAAATTCATTTCGAAAATCATACAGCCCGCCGGAAGAATTTGTCAAAACCAATATTCTGCCCATATTAATCCTCATTTCCGCGGAAGCTTCCGTAAATCATGGAACAATTTCTTCCCCGTTCATATCGCGTATCGCAATTTCATTATACTTCATCATACAGATATTTTCCAAATAATTCCCGATTTCTGCTTTATTCTCCTGTCCCTCCAGATTGCGGAGCACCGATGCCGCCATATTGACGCCGCAGGCATAAGCGTGAGGATAACCGCCGCCGAATCGGGGATTGACCTCAGAAATATAATACTCACCGCCGATTTCAAAGATATCAATATCAATCATACCGCGAAATCCGCATTGTTCCACAAAACCGCGTATCAGCTCAAACAGCCTCTCATCCTTGAAGGACACTGATTTGTCTGTCTCTCCTGCGCGCATCTTGACCTTCTTCTTGACAAAGATCGAGGTACACTTACCGCTTATCATATCGATATACACATCCGCGCCGTATTCCTGCCCGTCCATGTACTCCTGTATCATCAAATCCTCATGAAGCCCATACAAAACTTCGATCTCCTCAGGTCCGCCGACCTTGTTGATATGCAGACTGGCGCTGCCTCTCACGGGTTTGACAAACACCGGATATGTGATCTCACCGTTTGCCGCGGCCTGATAAAAACGCTCCTTATCGGTATAACATTTTCCCGTAGGAATCTGCATTTTACAGAGTAACTCATACATTCTGTATTTATCGAAACATGTCTCCACCAGATCATAATCCGATATGATCGGTGTCGCACCCAATGCAAGGAATCTCTCCCGCTCCTTCGCCAACATGCTCAGCTCCGGATCAATAAGTGAAAATACACCTGTTATTTTTTCTTTCTTACAGATATCCAAAATCACATCCATATATTCCGGCGCAGTAATTCGCGGCACCAGATAAAAAGCATCCGCGTCATATACCGCCGGAGCCAGATTACTGCAGTCCGTGGCAATGACCCGGCCTCTGCCCTCTAACTCTTTCTTAAAGTATTGTACTACCTTATTCCTCGTGCCTGCGCTCAAAATTAATATATTCAACCCGTTACCCGCAC
Organism: uncultured Lachnospiraceae bacterium; assembly: GCA_947178115.1. Lineage (GTDB taxonomy): Bacteria > Bacillota > Clostridia > Lachnospirales > Lachnospiraceae > UBA3282. The sequence goes on along the minus strand of CAMWXF010000242.1, from coordinate 1,926 downwards.
CTTTCTCTATTCTCCCGCTTCTTCCAGTCTCTTCCGACGTATCTCGGCAAAATTGCCCTCCACCGCATTGGTATCCTCCGCCACCTCGTCGGTATGCCCAAGCACCGTCTTCACCGTCATCCACAACACTTTCACATCCATGCCGAAGGTAAGATTCTCCACGTACTCCACATCCTTGGCAAGCCGCCTGTCCCAATCGATGAAATTGCGTCCGCTGACCTGCGCTAACCCTGTCAGTCCCGGCCGCACACTGTGACGAAGCCGCTCCCGTTCACTGTAATAGGGCAGATACGACACTAACAACGGTCTGGGACCTATAATACTCATATCTCCCTTTAAAATATTAAAAAGTTCCGGTAGTTCATCCAAACTTGTCCCACGCAGGAACTTCCCGAACTTTGTCAGCCTCACCGCATCCGGCAGAAGCTTTCCGTTCTCGTCCTTTTCATCCGTCATCGTGCGAAATTTACACAGTGTGAAGATCTTCTCGTCCTTACCAGGCCGCTCCTGCCGAAATAATACAGGGCTTCCCAGCTTCACACGGACCAAAATACAGAGCACCAGCAAAACCGGACTGAGTACAATAATCCCGCATAATGACAAAAGAAAATCCAACCATCGCTTGATACAATTCTTATACATACGCAGTTCCTCTTTATCTCACGTCCCGATACAGAGCGTAATAATCCGTCTTAAAAACACCCGCGAACCGTTCGAATGATCAGATCCATATCCTCATCCGTATTCTTAATATCGCTGGGCAGACAGAGTCCTCTGTTGAATACATCCTCACCCACACTGCTTCCGTCCTCATTGTGGGCGATAAAATCACATTTCTCAAAAACAGGCTGCAAATGCATCGGTTTCCAGATCGGACGCGACTCGATATTCTCTTCCGCCAATGCGTCCATTATCATATCAGGTGTTACATTACACCCGTCTTTAATTGTCATACAGGACAGCCAGCAATTCGCATCTCCATCCGGATTCAGCGGATTCATGCTGATCTGCGGCATATCCGCGAAGGCTTCCTGATACTGTCTATAGATCGCTTTCTTCTTGGTCTTATGCTCCTCTATATGGAGAAGCTGGCCCCGCCCGATTCCAGCCGTGACATTGCTCATACGATAATTATACCCAATCTGGGAATGTTGATAATGCCTTGCGGGATCCCTTGCCTGTGTGGCCAGGAAGGTGGCGCGTTTCGTCGCCTCTTCCTCCGCCGATACCAGCATACCGCCGCCGGAAGTCGTAATAATCTTATTTCCGTTAAAAGAGTAAATGCCGTATTTACCGAATGTGCCCGTATGCCTTCCCTTGTAAGTACTACTCAAAGACTCCGCCGCATCCTCGATCATCGGCACACCGTGTTCCTCGCAGATTGCCATGATCTCATCCAATTTTGCGGGAGTACCATACAAATGCACGCAGATTACCGCTTTCGGATGCGGATATTTCTCAAAAGCCCGCTTAAGCGCCTCCGGAGACATATTCCATGTATCCGGTTCCGCATCGATAAATACCGGTGTCGCATCCTCGTACGCGATCGGATTACAGGTTGCCGAGAAAGTCAGATCCGACACAAACACGATATCACCCCGTCCGGCCCCGATCAACCTAAGCGCCAGGTGGATCGCCGCCGTTCCCGCACTGAGTGCCGCCGCGTGACCGCACCCCGTATATGCCGCTATCTCCTGTTCAAAAGCACTGACATTAGGGCCAAGCGGCGCAACCCAATTCGTGTCAAACGCCTCCTGTACATATTTCTGTTCTTCCCCGTGCATGGTCGGGCACGATAAGTATATCCTTTTCTTCTCCATAACAGCCTCTTTTCCTTTCCGGATTAATAAAATCTCTCTATCCCTGGCTCTCCTCATCCTGACTGTGATAAGTCGGAACGATCTTCTTAATAAGCGGTCTGATATC
>CAMWXF010000241.1 GCA_947178115.1 uncultured Lachnospiraceae bacterium | reverse complement strand
TTCAAGCGCCACCAGGCCGATCTCGTCAAACAACCCTGACAGAGCAATTTCTCTGGTCACATTCTCATACTGCTTGTCTTTTACAATAGAAAAAAGCAGCTTTCGTCTTCCGTAACAGGGCTGTGATCTCACCGTATCCAACATAGCCCGTATCCCGTCTATGTTGTGGGCACCGTCCAGAAACACTGACGGCAGGATCTCTTCCATTCTGCCCTCCCAGACCGCGTTGCGGATTCCCTCCTGCAGCACGGGCACCGTGATGCGGTCATCCTTAAGCTGTTCCAGCGCCTTGACTGCCAGCGCCGCATTCTCGATCTGATAAACCGCTGCAGTGGACACAGTAAAACCAATATAACCATAATAGTTTAAATGAAGAGAAAAATCAATTGTTTTATGTTGAATCTTTATTTCTTTTATCGCCTTTCTCTGCAAAGGCACGGCTATAGCACCCATAGAACGTGCACATTCTTCTATCCGTCCGGCTGCCTCTTTATACCCGACAGAGTATACAACAGGAACATCCCGGCGCATAATTCCCGCCTTTTCTCCGGCGATCTGCCACAATGTATCGCCCAGATATTCCATATGGTCGTATCCGATGGCGGTTATGACGCACAGTTTTTTATCCTGCACCGCATTGGTGGCATCCAGCCTGCCGCCCAATCCGGTCTCCAGCACTATGTACTCCACTCCCGCATCCTCAAAAAGAACCATGGCCATAAAGAAAAGAAACTCAAAGAAACTGGGATGATAGGCCTTAGCAGCCAACTCCTCTGGCAAATCGGACATTCTATCTCTCACCATCCTGAAAGCCTCCAGAAATTCCCTCTCATCCACGATCCTGCCGTTTATCGCAAACCGCTCCTGCATCGTCACCAGATGCGGTGATGTAAACATACCCGCACTGATCCCCGCGAGATTTAACACCGAACACAAATAAGCACAAACGGAACCTTTTCCGTTTGTGCCTGCTATGTGTATGATCTTGCAATTCTGTGCCGGACTCCCCAGATGCTTAAGAAATCTGCGGGTATCCTCCATGCTGTTCTTACCGGAAAACTTCGGAATATCGTTGATATATGCCTCCGCTTCCCGATATGTGTCTATTTGCTTCATCATATCTCGTTTCAACTTCATCTTTTCTAAACTCATATCCGCATAAAAAATTGAGCTTCGCTCAATTGCGAGATTTGTTCGCTTACGCTTCACAAACTCGTGGCAATCCGAGCAATTTCCTATAGCATAAAATACCGACGTTAATTATGAACGATCACCACGCCCTCAATGATTCCTCTATCGGCAGTATATTTCATAAAGCTGGTCTTCCTCGCCAGTACCATCTGCTCGGCGTTAATGCTGATGATTACATTGCGAAAAATATTACCGTCAATTTTGATGTAGGCGCCTCTGCTCTCCTCCATGGTCTCTTCCAGCGTTTCCCGTTCCCGACTGATCTTATCCAGCTCTTCGAAATATTGATCCTTAAGTCTATTCCATTCGGACAACTTCGCCTCGGTAGTGGCTGAAGTGCTTGATCCCCGCACACGCTTCTCACGCAGCGCCTCCGTCATGGTCTCTACCAATTCGGACAGCTTTTCTTTCGTATCGCTCTCCTTATGCCTCACGTCTAACAGCTTCTCATAAGCCGTCACCTCATATCCGCAATGCAGGATCGTCTTGACTTCCACATCGCTGCCGGCTGTCATCGCCTCGATCCCCTTCAAACCATGAACATATCCGCCGATGATGCATCCCTTCTTGCCCGTGGTGATTACTTTATTTTTCGCGGATATCTGTGCATTCAGAATGGTATTGGACTGCACCATGCCGCCCGCATCCACCGTAGTGTTCTCTATGAAGTCCGCGAAGACACTTCCTCTGGCGGATATCTTACCGCCGCCCTGGATACCGCGGCTTAAGACTACATCACCGCCCGCAAAAAGTGTCGCACACCCTGTAGTACCGTGAATCTCAATATTACGACCCGCGCGGATCGTCACGCCACTCTCCACGTTACCGTAAATGATCACATCGCCGAAAAATTCTATCTTGCCGATGATCATAGTCACGTCGCCCATAATTTCATGAACATTCTGAATATCAACCTTGCCGTCCTTCACCTCAATCTTACCGTCGGACTGCGCATAGTATACATCATTTTCCCGAAGGATTCCCTTACCACGCATGGGCGGCAGATCTCTGGCAGGTGCCGCCTTCATCTCCGCACCGCGAACCGTATAACCGTCCTTACCCGGTACCGCATAATGATAGATCGCTACCTTGTCGCCTTTCTTTACATTCTGTAGCGCACTCATATTCGTGTAATCGACAGTGCCGTCCTCCCTGATCTTAGGTACGCCATACTCTTCCGGTGAGAAAAGATACTCAAAATATCCATCCTTCCCCGGCACACTCTTCGCGCCCTGCGCAACCAGAATCTCCCTGTCATAAACCTTCTTCTTGATCATAGCCGACAGATTGGAGCTGTGATACCCTTTGACCACACCGCTTTTCTCCAGATAGGTCATGAGTTCACCCTTCGTATAGATCTGCCCCTTGTCAGGAGGTACCAGATAGAGCCACGCCGCCATATCATCTTCATCGATACGCAGATAAGTACCTCGCGCCAAATTCGTTCCATGAGAATCCCATCCATCGCTCTGTTTCTTATCCGATACCGGCACCTCAAGCGACACAGTCATCGATGTCGATGTCGTATCCGGTTTTGCTGCCCTGTTCATGGCATTCTTCAATTTATCCATTTGTTCCGGTGAAAACATAACCCCGCTCACGTGACTCACCTCACTTTCCTGCGGTCAAAATAATTCTTCTATATATTAATGTCCCAAAACATAATATCCTAATATTACTTTACACCATATTCGCGGACTTTACCAGCCCTAAAAAATAAAATTATCTTACTTGCCAAGTTGTTCCAGACGTTCCTTCACCTGTGTCAGCATTTGTGTATACTTCTCCAGTTTTGCACGTTCTTCCGCCACCTTAGCTTCCGGCGCCTTTGCCATGAATTTTTCATTATTCAACATGCCGTTGACGCGGGCAAGTTCGCCGTTTAAGCGCTTCTCCTCCTTCTGCAGACGCTCGATCTCCTGTTCAATATCCACCAGCTCCTCGAAAGGAATGTAAACCGTCGCATTGGGAACTACCACAGACACCGCGCTGTCGTCGATACCGCTTCTGTCCGCCTGCACAGTCATAGAAGACGCCGTCGCCATAACCGTGAGGAACTGTCTGCCTTTCTCGAAAATCTGGCGCACATTTTCCTCCTCGCTGACCACGTACACCGCCGCCTTCTTACCCGGCGCCACATTCATCTCCTTTCTCACGTTACGAATCCCGCGCACTGCCGCTTTCAGCAGTTCGATGGCATTCTCCTCCTGCGCATACCGTTTGTTGGTTCCATAGGTGGGCCAGTTGGAGATCATAATGGATTCTTCCTTATTTTGCAGAGTGCAGAAGATCTCCTCCGTGATAAAGGGCATATAAGGATGAAGAAGCTTCATGGCGCCGGTCAGCACATTCTGCAATGTCCACAGCGCCTCGCGCTTTCCCTCCTCCTCACCAGCTTCCGTGCTGTAAAGACGAGGCTTAACCATCTCGATATACCAATCGCAGAACTCATCCCAGATAAAATCATAGACCTTCTGCACCGCAATACCCAGCTCGAAGTTGTCCATATTGACAGTCATATCCTGCACCAATGTGTTAAATCTGGAAAGAATCCATTTATCCCCCGGACGCAGACTGTCTTTGATTTCCTCATAAGAGACCTCCCAGCCGCGCTTCCCAGTCCTCTCTTCCTCCTGATCCATGTTCATCATTATGAAACGGGACGCGTTCCAAATCTTATTGGCGAAGTTGCGGCTCGATTCGACC
>CAMWXF010000240.1 GCA_947178115.1 uncultured Lachnospiraceae bacterium | reverse complement strand
CCCTGTTCACCTCGGATACCCGATCTACGATGGGCACGGTACCCACTATCTCCGCACCGGAATAGTACAGTTTCAGAGTATCCGCCGCAGGCGTGACCTCATCAAAGATATTCGCCGGATCGTCGCTTAAGAGCATACGGTTACGGAGCGTAATGATCGGACTGGTGGCATAATCGACTATGCCCGTGCCGTCATCATATCCTACCTTGACAAGTACGGATTTGACGATCGTCCGCGTCGTACCATCCAATGCTTTGGTCGTCAAGGTATCGCTCAGATCCACATCAAATGAAGTGACATTCTCCGCCAGAAGCTGATCTGCATAATTATCAGGCGCCGAAGCATCCACCGCATAAGTGCCTGTGGAATCATCATAGTTGACCTTCCACTTACTGCAGTACACATTGTTATCCGACTTGTTCCAAGTCACCGCTTCCTTAGTGTAAAGCAGGGTTCCGCTTCCGTCATCTTCGGTATGATACATCGTCATCTCCGTCTTATTGGCATCATCAGTCATGGAGACGCCGCCGTTGATGTCTATGATCATATCTTCTATCTGATTTACGGTGAGTTCCGCCTCCTTCTGCACGGTGGAGTCGGCATTTCCCTTGGTGAAGCTTCTGCTTCCTGTCACCATGAAAGACATCGCAATCACCATAACGATAGACAATATTGCAATTGTAATCAATAGTTCGACCAAGGACAATCCTCTGTTCTTTTCCATAGCGCTCTCCTTTCCATCTGATTCCAACAGACTAATTCACTCTGGACAATACATGTTTACCGGTTTCCGGATATATAGTGATCTCATATTTTCTGCCTCTGTCAAAGGTAATGCCGGTGCAGTACTCACTGCCGCCTCCTACCATTCCAAGCGTAGTCCCGGCGGACTGTGCTGCTTTCTTACACGCGCCGTTCGTGCGGTCGTAGACAAACTTCACGGACTGTCCGCTCGTGATATTGACACTTGTGCCATCTTTGAAAGTGCAAATCACGTTCACCTGCCCGCTGCCTATCTTCTGCTCTTCCGCCAGAACCCAGTCCGACTCACTATGCCCCTCCACAACGGCATTCTGCGGTATATAATACTTCACGCGATAGCCGTCGGAATCCAGCACAAGTTCCATATAACAATCTGCGGTACCCGATCTGGTCAGGGCATAATTCTTCTCCCTGCCGAGCGCCGCCGACATATTGTTGGCACATTCCCTTGCATTCTGACCGGTCAGTAACGGCAGTCCGATGAAGACGAAGCCGGTCATGAGCCCCATGATCGCGACAACTACCAATAATTCAACCAGCGAAAATCCTCTGTTATCTTTCATCCCAACAGCTCCTATTTCTTGCTCCACTTCTCATAAGTGATCAGGTCAACGAAGGATACCTGCTGTGTCCCCATATCTGTCGATGCGTTTCCGCTATTGACATAATTCACACCATCGTTAAAGATATTCAGCAGATGATAATCACGTCCCGTCGTCGACAGCTCATCGATCTTCGTTCTCAGGATATTAGAGAAAGTATCCGCATCTAACGGCTCTAAGGTAACTGATGCACCTGCTTCTACCGTCACATTACCCTTGGCAATGATCAGACCTTTAAAGTCATTCTGCACCGTCACATTCCCCAGACTGACAATCATTTTAACAGAAGACGGCGTATGACCATCTATCACATATTCATCTTTCTTCGTCAGGATCATACTATCCGGTGCTGCGCCCAGCGTGTCGATTCTGACCTCCTGTGCACCCTTTACCTGTAAAAGGATCTCGATCTCGGTCTCGTCCATGATATTCTGAAATGCGGTTTTATCCAGTTCCTCACTGGTAAGCTGATTGGAAGTCCTCATGATCTTCGCGCTCAGAGCATTGAACACGTCTTCCTTCAATGCGGAGAACCGCTTCGCCTGCTGCAGATTGCCGGTAGACTCCGTGGAAGACAGTACGCCCCAGCCTTCCGTCCCCTCATAAGTCAGCATGTTTCCCGCTATATTCAGGTACAGCAGATCATCCGCCATCTTGATCTCTTTGGCATACAGCTGCGTATACTGGTCAACTGACTCAGAATTGACGGAATAATAATCTTCAAAATATTTATTGGCCGCATCCTCATCTTTAAAGCGCAGATAGCAGTATACCAGTGGTCCGGCATTCGTCTGCCGGAACACGATCTCCGGAACATATGCCGACGAACCGTCCGCCAAGGTCTCCTCGCTGATATATTCATTCAGGCTCTTATATCCCAATACGGAGATCTGTCTTGATCCGTCCAGAAGACAATACTGATCCGGATGATCCTTTATCTCCTCATACTGTGCAAGCGTCAACGGATTACACCCGTATTCCGAAGCGCCGATGATTCCGTTTTCATCGATGCTGCATCCGACAGCCTCTGAAGGCGCCAGATAGATCAACTGATTACTCTTTATCGCAACCGATTCTCCCATCAGAATATTTGTCTTATTATTCTTCTCCTGCTCTGTCGCCGAAGTATCCGCCGCATTATAGGCTGTGGAAACATATGCTCTTCCGCTGATCGTCATACGCTCCAGACCGGACAAATCAAGTGTGCTGTCCTTACCGTTAATGATGATCGCGCTGCTGGAGTCCGGACGTGTATCGACTGTGTCCGCAGGATCGCCCGTTCCGCCGCTGCCTCCTGTTCCGCCGCCCGATCCCGCTCCGGCCGCAAGATAGCCGAATCCGTTATACTCACCTTCGAGAACCGCCTTGCTGTTTTTGCCGGATAATGTAAAATCATCTTTCAGATTAATTGTACCGTTCAGCTGCGCAGTGGCTGAGTTCACGTTCAAATTCCGTGCCCACAATTCCGCCTCTGTCGTCTTAAGAGTGTTGTTTTCCGCTATTTCGACGTTTTCTCTGCTGATCACCACAGACTTGCTTAACGGCTCTGCGTCATCCGCCTTCTCAAAAGAAACACTGGTGGAAAGCAGTGTCGGCAGAGAAAGCGGTGTTTTCTCAGACGGTTTCTTATCCTTATCAAATACAGAATATACCGGATCGGAAGGGATACCGACGAACATCTGCCCCGCATAGACATCCCCTTTGACCACAATACTGCCGCCTGCATTGGTATTGCCCATAATAAGCGTATCGTCAGCGATCAAACTGCAGTTCTCCAGATCGGGAAGCGCGGATGCCTGTGAAAAGTTAACGGAAGGCAAGGCAATCCTGATATCCGTACTGATGATGGATATGTAACCGTTCTCATCCACAAAGGAAACTTTCAGATCTTTCAGCAGGAGTTTGCTGTTATTGACGATCTCCATCTTATATTTTTCCGGTTCTGTGGCATATTCCAGATTAGATTCCACAATAGCGCCATAGGTAGCCGTGCCGCTCAAGAAGCTCGTTCTCGTCCCATCGCCGTCTCCAAGACTTCCGGCTGACAGATAAGTCCGCAGCTTCTCAACGCTGTAATTATTCTCTTCCGCGCTACTCTTCCGTAAGCGTTCCTTCAGATCCTTATAGTATATTTCGTGGAATGCCTTGTTTCTCGCATTGGCACTCTTGTATAATGCAAAGTTATTCATGACCTCGTTGTAAGCTTTACTCAGTGCACCGGAGATCTCGCCCTGCAGACCTACATTGATCTCGTCCAGCACCGTCTCCGCAGTATAGAAGTTATCCTTACCGCGTCTGTCAACCGCACGCATCTGATATCCTGAAAAGGACACGAACATCAATACGCTCACTAAGATCGCAATAAACGCAATGATAACAATGACCATGACCATGACGCTGCCCTTGTTATCCTGATATAACTTTTCCCTCTTATCTGCGTTCGTCATATTTACCGACTTCCTTCCTGCTGCCGTTTCCGGACTTACTCTATCTTGGTGCCTGTCAGACGCACCACCGGATCGCTTGTCAGAGGATCATCCCC
>CAMWXF010000239.1 GCA_947178115.1 uncultured Lachnospiraceae bacterium | reverse complement strand
ATAGACCCATCCGGCTCTATCTCGTCTATGAGGAAAAGCTGGTTCTTAAGACACTCAGCGACATCCTGGACAAAGAGATCAAGAAAGTCGATCTGACCGTGGTCTCTGCCATGAAGATCCTGTCGGAGCAGTTTGTCGCTCACCTCAAGTCACACTTTATATTTGACAAAGGCTACCGGCTGGAACGAAATGATATGATGTCCTTCGAACAGTTTGTACGGACATTCGACAAGCAGTTTCCGCCTTTCAGCCTTCTGTTCAGCGCGGAAGGCATGGGATATTTCGCATTTTGTGCGCAGTTATAATCACGTGCGGAACACAAGGCAGAACTTCATACCGTCCTGCGTCCGCTGCGCGAAGATATCTCCTTTCATCTTCAGCATGATCTGCCTGCCTATATAAAGCCCTAACCCGTTTCCGCTCCTATCCCGGGCATTGCTCCCACGATAGAAGCTGTCGAACAGGTGGGGTAATTCTTTGTTAGGAACCGGTGTCCCCGTACTGAATACCTCTACGATCTGACAGTAGTCTTCCTCCCGGAAGCTTAAGCTGATCAGACGCCCGTCTCCGTATTTAAAGGCATTCTCCATCAGATTCTCCACAACTTCAAAGGCACGGTCCATATCACCTTTTAACAGTTTATTTTCATAAGCTCCGATGTGAAACTGTGTCATCATCAGCCTGCACCTGGGCTCGTAATACTCTTTGATCTTATTCGCATAATCCCGTAAATAAAATTCCGTATCCGCCACCTCGATCTCTATGATTTCCTCACTTGCCGTACTTACGATCTTCTTGACAAATTCGTCGATCTCCCCGGCATGTTTCTCGATCTGCGCCGCCATATCGCCTCTCTGCGCTTCCGACTCACAGATACCCTCCCGCAGCGCTCTCGCATACAGCTTGATAGCGCTTAAGGGAATCTTGATATCATGAGAGACAGACAAAATCATAAGCTTCTTTTCTTTTTCCAATTCAAGCGCCTTATTCTTTGAATCATACAGCGCGTCCCTCAGCATGCCGAGTCCCCATACAAACTTTCCGAAAAACCTGCTCTTACTCTCCTGCGGTTCCACTGCCAGATTACCCTTAGCCATTTCATAGGGCATGTTGCTGATCACATGAAAAGGCTTAATCACCTTCATTCTGACATACCCCAGTACAATCAGTGTCATGAGCCCAACCGTAAGCATACCGCCCATCGCCGCCCACAGCATGCGCCGGCTGCCCGCGTCCGTAACATAATCAAAGCGCACATATCCCGTCACACTCTCACCGCTGATAATCGGATATATGACGCTATGAACACCGTTGTGATTCCGGAAGAAATCATGAAGCCGCACAGGCTGTTCCGAATCCGTCCCTGCCTGCCGGAAACCGTCTGATTCCGCCTCAGATGCCCCTGTATACTGTTCTGAGATTGTCTCTGCCGGCAGGAAGCTGACTGATTTCACATACTGCAGACCGCATAGGTCAACTTGTGCCGCCCGGTCTTCCCAGCTCTGTCCGGTTGCGGCACTTTCGGTTTGATTGACCAATCCAGTCATGATCTGATTAATCTCCACCTTATAGTTCATGTCTTCCTTCCGGTTCTCTCCGGTTGTGAAATAAAATACCCCCACGGCGATAATAAGCCAGAGAAGCAGCACCGCCGCCATGATCCCGTCATATTTCTTCATAACTGTATCCTATCCCCCAAACCGTCCTGATCCGTCTCGGATTCTTCGGGTCCTCCTCAATCTTATCCCGCAGCATCTTAATATGGACAGTCAGCGTCTGGTACTCGCTGTCACTGTCGATTCCCCAGATTCGATTGAACAGATACTCTTTGTGCAGTGTCTTGCCAGGATTCTGTACAAGCAAAAGCAGCAGTTCATACTCCTTGACCGTCAGAGAGATCTCCCTGTGATCCAGATATACCCGTTTTGCTTCCTGATCGATTGCAATACCTCCCGAAACGATCACCGGGTTCTCCTGCTTCAAGCTGTAGCCCCTCCGCATGAGGGCTCCGATCTTGGCACACAGGATATCCATATCCACAGGCTTCTCTATATAATCGTCCGCTCCCTGCATAAACCCGTTCATTTTGTCTTCCTTATCCACCCTCGCACTCAGGAATAGGATCGGCGTACCGCTGTGCTCACGTATCCGGGCACACACGGCATAGCCGTCCATCCCCGGCAGTGAAACATCCAGAATAATCAGCTTCACCTTCTCTTTTTCCAGAAAAGCAAGGGCCTCCTCTCCAGAGCGGACGCCCTCCGTCTGATAGCCTTCCCGCTCCAGAAAAATCCGGATTAACTTATTTAATTCTTCGTGGTCTTCCACTAATAGAATGTCTGTCATATCCGCCTCCGCTCCGTCATCAGTGACCCATATAGTCAATGCATTTTCGTTTCGCCGTCAGAATCCCATCTCCATCAGCCAGACAGACAGCTTCTTCTCCCGCTCTCTGTTCTCTTCCTGTCCCTTGTACTTGCCGAATGTGTACTCACCTTTAATGCTGCCGTCCTCAATATAGAGTACCCTGTCACTCTTCGCCGCTACTTTCATATCATGGGTTACCAGCATGATGGTCGTTCCCTCCGCATTGATGCGGTTTAATTCCTTCATGACCTCCTTAGAGTTTTGCTGGTTTAACGCACCGGTAGGCTCGTCTGCAAAGATCATCTTCGGGTTGTTGATGAGGCTCCGACAAATGCATGCTCTCTGAAGCTGACCGCCTGATACCTCATTGATGTCATGTTCTGCAATCTCACTGATCCCCAGCTTGTGCATCAACTCTTTTGCCCGGTCGTTGATCTCTTTTCTCTGCTCTTTACTCTTACCGCTCTTAGCCTGATAGGCAGGCAATATGATATTATCATAAATCGTGAGATTTTTTAACATATACATCTGCTGGAAAATAAATCCCATCTCATTCAGCCGCAAACTGCTCATCTGCGCCGCGCTTAAGCCACTGATATCCTTACCGAAGAAATCCACCCTGCCGGCCGTCAGATGATCCATACCGCTGATCGTATACAGAAGCGTGGATTTCCCCGATCCGCTGGGTCCCATAACGGCCACCATCTCCCCCTCTTTAATCTCCATATTGATATTCTTAAGTACGTTATTCTGCCTTTTGTTAATGATGTATGTCTTACACAAGTCTTTTACCGTTAATGTGTTCATATTTTCCTCATTTCTGCGCTGCTTTTGGATAGATACGAGTCTGTGACTGGCAGCGCGCGGTCACAAATCCCATGATGAAAATTTTTACTCTATATCATTGACTTCCTTCAAGTCCACTTTCTTCACACCGCCCGCGCAGAGAAGCGCCGTCAATCCTGTTACCATAAGAAGCAGCAATGGATAGATCACATACACTTCCATCGTCCCCGTAACCAGTTTGATCGATGTGCCACCCATTATTGCAAAAATCGGACCAACAATGTAAGGCGCAAGCAGGTTTGACAACAGCGTTCCGGCCACTACGGATACCACAAGAATCAGTAGCACCCTCGCAGTCTGCCAGCTCTTGAGCGTCCTGTCGGTGAAACCGAGACTCTTAAGAAGCGCGATATCGCCCCGTTCTTTGGTCATGATCGTCTTCATCAGAAGAACCGTGATCAGACCATTGATGATAAGGACAGTGCCTACGATAAAGTATGTCAGTGTATCGATCTGTTCAATGATCCCGCCGATCATGCTGTCCAGAAATCCTTTGGCATCCATGATCCGGTAATCCGGAAAGATATTTTTCAGCTGCTCGCACGCCTCTTCGCTCTCCATCCCTTCGATCTCCACCTGCATGCACAGGATTCCCGCGGCATAGGCCGGGTCCATCTTCGCGCTGCGGCTCACCCGGTATCCCTGTCCCATATTCATCATGGACTGATAGGTTCCCGTGATGATATATTCTTCCG
>CAMWXF010000238.1 GCA_947178115.1 uncultured Lachnospiraceae bacterium | reverse complement strand
CTGGTAAGGGAAATTCGGGAAGAATTAGAAACCGATATTGAAGTGGGCAGTTTGATACATACCATCGAATATGATTATCCGACATTTCACCTTTCGATGGACTGCTTCCTGGCAAAAGTGAATTCAGGCAGTCTTGTTCTCAAAGAGGCAGAAGCCGCCAGATGGCTTACGAAGAGTGAGCTGTATGATGTACAGTGGCTGCCGGCGGATTTATCACTGATTGAGATACTGGAGAAGATGATGAGATAATCTACACTTTCGCAATAATATAAACCCAGTATCAAGAGCAAGTATGTCAGACCGATGTGGAGGATATAGAAGGAGAAATCATATATGAGATATACATGGATTGATGAATTTCTATTAAGTAAATTAGGCGTTACGAAAGACCTTCAAAAAGACTGGAACTGGATTCGTTATCAGATCGGCGGCAAGATGTTTGCTGCGGTCTGTCTGGGCGAAGATGATGAACCATATTATATAACACTGAAACTCGAACCGGATGAAGGGGATTTCTTAAGACAGCAGTATGCAGATATTGTTCCGGGATATTATATGAATAAAATGCACTGGAACTCCATTAAACCCGATGGCGAAGTGCCGGATGATCTGTTAAAAGATCTGCTGGACAAATCATATAACTTAGTGCTGGGCGGATTTAGCAAGAAGAAACAGGCGGAAATTCTGGGAGCATAAAGTGACCGCCTTCTGTAGGCGTGTAGATAGGATTTTCGTAGAAATACCTGATTCCTTCCTCTTGACATATTTGGGAAAAATCAGCACAATAGAGTCATGTGGGAAACAGCGGAGACTATGTAAAGGTTGTCGCCGTTTCCGCAATATTATCATACAGACAGAGTGAGAATATTAATACATGAAACTCAGCATTATCGTGCCGGTATACAATATGGCATCAGATCAAAAACTGGAATACTGTATGGATTCTCTCGTCAACCAGACGTTGGAGGATTATGAGATCATAGCCGTGGATGATTGTTCCACGGATAATTCTTATGCCATTTTGCAGGAGTATGAGCGCCGGTTTCCGGATAAGGTACATGCGGTTCATTCCGAAGTGAACAAACATCAGGGCGGGGCGAAGAACATCGGGCTGAAAATGGCGCAGGGCGACTGGATCGGCTTCATAGACAGCGATGACTGGATCACACCGGACATGTATCGGAAGCTGATTGAGAGAGCGGAAGAGACGGGAGCGGATCTGGCAGGTTGCGATTACTGTCTGACGGAAGAACATTCTATGCGGGTCGGTCAGATTGTTCCGAATAATAAGAGAGAGCAGAGCGGCATTCTGGATACGGAGAAGAGGCGCAGTCTGATATTGGACGGCGGCAGCCTTGTGGTGAAGATATTCAGGCGTTCCATGATTCTGGAAAATGGGCTTTGGTTTCCTGAAAATATTTTCTATGAAGACAATGCACTTGGCAATTCTTATCTCGTTCTTGCGAAGCGCTTCGAGTATATTGAGGAACCGATGTATTATTACTATCAACACGACACATCCACGGTGCACACGATTTCACCGAAGCGATGTGAGGACCGCATGGCGGCGGGGCGCTTGATGCTGGAAGAGGCGCATCGGCATGATTATTATGAAGCATATAAGCCGGAACTGGAATATAGTTTTACGCTTTTATTTTATATCAACACACTTTTTACCTATATGGCAGGAGTAAACCGCACGAAATACGGGTTTGTGCGGGCGATGGGACGGGAAATGCGGCGGACGTTTCCGGATTTTATGCAGAATCCGTATTATCAGGAGCGCACGCATGAAGAAGAGAAGAAGTTGATACGGATGCAGCAGCGTTCCACACTTTTTTTCATGATGTACTATAAGCTGCTGTGGGCGTACCGGAGATGGAGAAAAGCCCGCAAAAGCGAATAAATTTACTTTGCGGGAGAATGTATTTGCAGGACGAAGAGGATGTACGGTCGCACGCACAGAGCAGGAGTGACACTGACGTTTGAAAAACGCGATTGTGTCAAGGAGCATGGACGGATATGGAAATCGGCAGCATATATGAGTTAGACCCCGGTCTTTTAAGAGGCATACGGACTGAATCAGCAGGACGTTTAAATCTGGGGGAAGTAGAAAAGTACAACAAAAAGTATATCAGATATACGGCCTCCGGAAGAGAGGCGATTGCGCTGGCGCTGAAAAGCTTCGAGCAGAAACACCCGGCTGTTTCTAAACGTTGTCTGCTCCCGGCTTACATGTGTGATTCGGTTTTTTTCCCCTTTGAACATGCAGGATGGGAGTTGTACTTTTATCATCTCGACAGAAAACTGGAAGCGGATGTTGATGAACTGAATAAACTGATCGGGCAGATCAGGCCGACGTTGATTTTCGTTCATCCGTATTACGGAGTGGATACATGGAAATCCTCGCGGCCTTTCTTTCGTGAATGGAGAAAGCAGGGCATCTGCATTATGGAGGATGTAACGCAGTCTTATTATCTGGAAAATGCGGGTATGGAGTCTGACTATTGTGTTGGGAGCCTGCGCAAATGGTACGCTGTACCCGATGGCGGATTTGTGGCATCGGATGAAGAGCTTCCGGGGGATGAGCTTGCGCTGAATGAGGAGTTTGCGCGGAAGAAGGAAGAGCTCCTGCGGGATAAATGGGAGTATCTGCACGGGCAGATAGAGGAAGAACAGAGGCAGGCATTAAAGGCGGAATATCTGCGGAAGAATCGGGAAACGGAGGGCTGGCTGGACGAGCATACGGGGATTAACGCCATGTCGGAGGATACGGCATATATTTTATCGGGGATCAATGAAAAAGAATGCGAAAGCAGACGCAAAGAAAATAGTAGATATTTGCACGAGCATTTAGACGGAAGAACGCAGATTGTTCCGGTTTTCGACAGGGAGTGTACAGATAAAGATACGGTGGGCACATCAGGAGACGAATCAGGCGGCGGGAGTATGTGGAATGCGGCATCGTTATACTATCCCGTTTATGCGGAGGATAGAGACGATCTGCAGAAATATCTGGCGCTTCGAGGTGTCTATGCACCGACGTTGTGGCCGGTAGGGACAGAAAATGAAGATGTTTTGTCGCTGGAAGAACGCTATATCTACGAGCATATACTGGCGCTGCCTATAGACCAGCGATACGGAGCACGGGAAATGAAACGCGTGGTAGAGGTTCTGGATCAGTATGAGGCGGAAATGAGGTCTGACACCGGGGAAGGGACAGAGCGCAGGCGGCGTGAGGAGCAGCAGCTGATTGGAATACGTGTGGATGCTAACGATACCGTCGCCACGGGACATGTCATGCGGTGTATTACGATTGCGAGAAAGTTGATGCAGGCGGGCAGCCGGGTTATCTTCTATACGGCAGATGAATATGCTAGTGAGATGTTGGAACAGAGCGGTTTGCAATATGTCTGTCTGCATTCGAAATGGGATGACATGGAGCAGGAGATACCTCTGCTTCGCAAGGAGCTGGAGCGGGCGGACTGTGACAAGCTGCTGATAGATTCCTATCAGGTGACGGGGAAATATTTTGAAGGTTTGCATGATCTGTGTAAACTGATCTATATAGACGACTGTTTTGAGGAAATATATCCGGTTGATATGATCATCAACTACAACGCCTATCATGTGCGATTCCCATATAAGAGCGCATATGCGGATAAAGCAAAACTGTTACTCGGCACAGCTTATGTGCCGCTTCGGGAGGAGTTCGGCGAAATACCACAGGATTCTGACGAAGCATCGCATATTTTGTTAAGTTCGGGCGGTGGTGACATGTACAATGCAATGACGGGAATCCTACGCGCGGCTATGAAGGACGAGACATTGCGACAGGCTGTTTTTCATGTAGTGGTCGGAGGGTTTAACCGCAATGCGGAAGAACTGCGGAGGCTGGCTGAGGGAAA
>CAMWXF010000237.1 GCA_947178115.1 uncultured Lachnospiraceae bacterium | reverse complement strand
CTCCACAATCAGTCCCTGCATGATATACAGGAGCTGTTCATCCACCATCTTCTCCGTGATCCCGAAAGTCTGTGCGTTGATCTTCATTCCTTCCAGCACATACATGATATTAGTCGCCGCTCCCTTGGGGTCTTCACAGTAGAACTCTCCGCTGGCGATTCCGTCCTGAATAAGTTTCTCCAATACTCTGACGCCCGCGTCAAACTGCCTGCGCAGCATATTATTCTTATCAGTCGATTCATGTGCGAAGAAGTATTCATAGACTGCAACGGTCAAATTATTCTTTTTCTGCAGCAGCTCTTTCTTCTGCTCCTTCAGGAAAAGAGTCAGAATATCCGCTGCCGTATCTTCCTCCGAAATATGTTCGGTGAAGACATCGTCTGTCTCCTGTGCTTCCATCTGTAAGATCTCCAGGAGAATCTGCTCCGTGCTGTCAAAATATAAGTACAATCCGCCGCGGCTGATCTCACATGCCTCCACGATATCCTTCATCGTCACATTCTTAAATCCCTTCTCCACGAAGACTTTCCTCGCGGTATCCAGAATATATTGTTTCTTCTGAGCTGATTTCTCTCCCATGTCTTTCCTGTTTCCTTCTCCTTCTTAATTCTTAACATCATTGACTTGAATGGTCACACCATCGGTTTGTCCCAGAATTCCAAATTATCTTTCATCTTGCGTATCACTTTTAAGAAGATACTGTTATATACTGCCTCTGACCACAATCTGGCTTTTGTCATACCGCCCAGTACATATTTAGATAAGATACCTTTCAGAATATCCATATCCATAATACTTGCCCGGTCAATCATCCTGAGCTCGTCCTGCAGTGTCCGTATTCTGTTCCTCGAATAGATATACGGATAGTTCCTATCAAGAAGTGTCGTCCGCTGCACTTCTTTAATAAAACTCATCAGTGTACCGTCATATACCGGAAAAGTGATCGAACTCCCTTTGATTCCGGAGCCTTCGAAAGTCTCCGCCACATTGCTTCCCGCCTTTTCCTCCAGCCACGGAAGATAACGGATCAACCGCTCCACATCCGGTTTATAGGTACTGACTACCTGCTGCCTGTATGCAATATCATCCTGCTGTTGTCTGTATCCGATTTCTCCCTTATCCATCAACATTACCCTTTCTGACATACAAACCTTAACATGTAACAGTTCAGCCTTGCTTCACTGTTACGGAATCTGCCCATTCCAGGTCGCCTGCGGCGAGGGGCAGATTCCCTCTTGGCAAAATATACATATTCTCACGGACTTTGCAGCGAGTGCAAAGTCCTGAGCTGAACTGTTACCATAACATGACATCTCTGTCAAATTACTGATTGACACTCTTTTCGACAACTCCGTCATATTATTCTAGCATACTTTCCATAAAAGTACAGCACAAAATACCAGCAATATTCTTGTGCAAGTTGCTATCCATTGCTGTTGGCACCCATTCTTTCTTGTAATTATCGTGCAATCGTAGTAGACTAAAAAGTAGTGACAAAAGGGTCTCAAGTACACTGAGTGTACGATATTTTTATGAAGAAGGGATATCTGCCCTCGGGCGGATAAAGGGGTTATGTTATGGCTGTAAAAGAATTTCCTGCGGGAACGCTCCTGGTACAGAGCGAGCAGGCAATCAATGCGTTGCATGTGATTGCCAAAGGAACTGTGCGCGCCACCTATCCCGGTGGTGAATTTTACTTAGATAAAGGAGATGTCATCGGAGTCTGTGAGCTTTTCTTTGATTCCCATTTCATCACCTATCGGGCGGAAGAATCTTCCTCCATCGCTTCCTATCCGTTTAGTACGGCGCAGCTCTCCGGCATCATACGTGCTAATCCTGATATGGCACAGCGGATTGTCACATCCATGTTCAAACAACTGCAGGAAATTCTGGATCAATATGAACTGGCATGTTTCGACTGCAATAATTTCTATCACTACCTGATGGACAGCTACAAAGGATACCTGTCATTTTGCACGAAGCACAATATATCGGCCCGCACA
This sequence comes from uncultured Lachnospiraceae bacterium, assembly GCA_947178115.1. Taxonomy (GTDB): domain Bacteria; phylum Bacillota; class Clostridia; order Lachnospirales; family Lachnospiraceae; genus UBA3282. The sequence continues at coordinate 1,926 of CAMWXF010000237.1, read as the reverse complement.
TTGCCGGGAATGGAAACTCTATCTGAACTCGTTCTTGAAGAGGATGTGGCCGGATGGATCGGAGGCTATTATTCACAGCTTCGCAAACTGGTTACCGGAACTCCCGTCAAAGAACAGGATGCTGATTTTCTGCAGGGGCTTTTGCTTAAAGCGAGTCAGGACGTATACGGAGTAATATCCGTGTGCCGTGTACTGTATGATTATAAATCAGAAATTATTAATTTACTAATGAGTGAAAACAGATTGGATTTCTTCGATCTGTATGCCTCTCTGCTCTATAGGATCGGGGCTCATGCGGATGACTCCACCACATTGATTGCAACGATATCCACTATGATGATTCAGTTGGAGAGCCAGGCGTCTATCGACAAGAATATGTATAAAGAACGTGTCGCCGAATACCGTGAACACTTAAACTCCTTAGACCAGTATACGGAATCTACTGCAGACGAGGATGCGAAGCCAGATAACGTTCCGGATATCGTAGACTCTATGAACACGATTCTGACCTATTCCAAAGCGGACGAAGAGACAGCCACCGCCTTTCGGAATGCCATTAATCAGTACAGCAAGCTGACTGACAAGAACAACTCCGATGATACTTCCAGAAAACTGCGTCTGACCATCACCAAGCTGTTCTATCAGATCTATGAGAAAGCATTTCTTCGCAGCCTCCAGGAGCCTGAGGTGCCTAAAGTGCTTAAGATGTTCTTTAATTTCGGCTATGTGGACGAAAATCTGGCGGGTATGGAGAATGCCGCCTATCTCTATTCCATTGTGGACAGAATCCCTTCAGATCCTGCCAGAAAGGTGTTTACGATCTATGAGTGGCTGCATGCCATCTATGAAGGAAAGAAAACACCCAGCCGTAACGAATTCGATACCGACTATCAGGCTTACGTGCATGAGCTCAAGATAACCGGCAAGATCAACGCCAAAGAAGAGACGATTATGCTCAAGGACAGAGAGAAACAGGTATTGTTCGAACTGCAGAACATGTTCCAGTCCGTCAACAAGATTACTTTCGGACGAATCAGCAGCTTCTGTCCGGTGTTTTCGGAACATAACATCCTCAAAGATCTGGATAACTCCCTCGTATCCGCTGATAAGGTGGAACAGACCTTTAATCAGGTTCGTTCCGTTGACTTTAGCGCGTACTACCGGGATATGATCTACACCAACCCTAAGCTGGGTATCGGTAAGGAAACTATCAGTGTGGAAATTCTCCCCGATCTGATCCTGCTGCCAAACATAGGTGTCAGAGGCGTTATGTGGCAGGAGATTGAAGGTCGCAAGCGTACCACCCCGTCCCGCATGATGGTATCCATCTTCCAGATGGAGGATCTGACTAACATTCTGGTAAGGCTCACCGGTGACTTCCGCTGGGAGATGTGCAAGCGCGTACAGGGTGCCCGCTGGAACGATATCTCCGAAGCTTCTCTTACCAGCGAATATTTCGATTATATTCAGTTCTATAAGAAAAACCATGATCTGTCTCCCGACGCTAAGGATAAGATCAAGCTCAATATGCAGAAAGCTAAGAACAGCTTTAAAGAAATGTTTATCAGAGATTATATATCCTGGGTTCTCTTCGAGGGTTCCGGTTCTCCCCGTCTGAACAAAATAGCTCGTGCTATTCTGTTCACCTACTGTCCGTTCTCCAAGGAGATCCGCGACAAGCTGAAGATGAATCCACTCTACAAAGATATGATGGACCGCTACGATATTAAACTCGCACAGAAACTCCATCACTATGATAACCTGTTCCAGAAACTAAAGAATATCGGCGCGGAAATTCCGCCGGAGATACAGAGTCAGCGTAATTATCTCGGTTCTTGATTCAATTTCAAGGGCAAAATATTTTTATTCTTTCACTATATTTCAGCTATATTTATCATTTTCCGACTTGTTTCGCTAATATAGTTT
>CAMWXF010000236.1 GCA_947178115.1 uncultured Lachnospiraceae bacterium | reverse complement strand
TATTCCTATATGCCTGGCAAGAAACTCCACCATGTCATATGTTTAAGCAATCACAACATATCATACACAAAACAAGTTAAGAAAACAAGCATTTTTAGATTCTTTTTAGATTTCCGTACTGTTTTCCCCGTTTCGGCACATTCCATCCAGCTTCCGTTTCTTATATGCCGCAAAAACACCCTGTTCAAGAGCTTCTCTGATTTCCTCCATCATCGTATTATAGAAATAGAGATTATGCAGTACACACAGCCGCATGCCGAGCATCTCTTTCGCCTTTAACAGATGTCTGATATATGCTCTTGAGTATCTTCTGCAGGCCGGACACTCACAGCCCTCCTCGATCGGTCTCTCATCCAGCTCATATCGCGCGTTGAACAGGTTGATCTTCCCTTGATTTGTATACAGGTGCCCATGTCTGCCGTTTCGTGTAGGATATACACAATCAAAGAAGTCCACTCCACGTTCGACAGCCTCCAGTATATTCGCCGGCGTACCTACCCCCATAAGATAAGTAGGTTTGTCCTTCGGAAGATACGGAACAGTCTTTTCTATTACATGATACATCTGCTCATGGCTCTCTCCCACTGCAAGCCCGCCGAGCGCGTAACCGTCGCATTCCATCTCTGCAATTTGCTTGGCGTGATCGATCCGGATATCATCAAAGACGGCTCCCTGATTGATTCCGAACAAAAGCTGCTTTTTATTGATCGTATCTTCCAGCCCGTTCAATCGATTCATTTCCGTCTTACAACGTTCCAGCCATCTGGCGGTACGTGCCACGGAAGCCTCCACATAATGTCTGTCCGCCACACTGGAAGGACACTCGTCAAAAGCCATCGCTATGGTGGAGGCAAGATTGGACTGAATCCGCATGCTCTCCTCCGGCCCCATAAATATTTTCCTACCGTCCACATGAGAGTTAAAGTAAACGCCCTCTTCCTTGATCTTTCGCAGGCTGGCTAATGAAAAAACCTGAAACCCGCCGGAATCCGTCAGAATCGGTTTGTTCCATGACATAAACTTATGTAAACCGCCCATTTTTTTTATGATCTCATCTCCGGGACGCACATGCAGATGATATGTGTTAGACAATTCCACCTGTGTCTTGATCCCCTCCAGATCCTCCGTGGATACGGCACCCTTAATGGCCGCCACAGTACCCACATTCATAAATACGGGCGTCTGGATCGTCCCGTGTACCGTTTCCAGCTGCGCCCGTTTCGCTCTTCCTTCTGTTGTTAATATTCTGTACATTGCCTGTCTCCACTCTACAGATACTTATCCCAGAACTCTTCCAGACAGATATTCTCATCATGCATGATCTTGGCTGCCTCTCTGCCCACATAACGAAAATGCCATGGTTCATATACTATACCGGTGATATATTCCTTACCGGAGGGATAACGCACTATAAATCCGTACTCATGACTGTGCTCCGCAAGCCATTTCCCTTCCTCTGTTTCAGCAAATCCCTGCAGCAACTGTGTATACGTATCTGAAGTAATATCCAAAGCCATTCCGATCTCATGCTCACTGCAGCCCGGAACCGTGATTACCTGCGAAGTTTTTTTATAGGCATCCATATAAGATAGACCCTGTTTCATATAATATTTGATTCTGTCATTAAAATTGGATTCCTGTCTGTCGGCTGTTCTGTAAGAAGATTGGACACCCAGATTAAAACCTTCTTTCTGTGCCGCCTGCAGCATAAGCAGCAGATCTTCAATGATCCTGTCATCACACCGTATCGTATCCTTGGTCCTGCCGAGGTTAAGTTCATAGTTATCCGGTATGGGATGCTGCTTGTTGATCAGAACAAACCGCCAATCCGTACTGTCAAATTCATAATCTTCGGGCAACTTCACCGCCTCGCTGCCTTCTTCGTTTTCATCGTCCGTCTCCTCATTCTCCGGCCGATAATCTTCTCCGCCCCCTAAAATGTCATCAAGCGTATACACATCCACGTCCGTGATATCCGTTTCCGGGTCATAATTCAAATCAATTTCCTCATCCTCCGGCAAATCCACTTCCTCCGAATCCGCCTCTGTCTCCACCGCAAGCGTAATATCCGAGTCCTCCACGATGGCGCTGTATGTTTCCTGTGCCTTGATAAAACCGGTTTTCTCAGCAAACACTGCAAAAGAAAAGCTACAGCTATTCATAAAGAAGAGTATTACAAACACGACTCCGGCATATCGTTTAGTATTCGTTACAAAATGCCTGCCGATGTGATACACTCCTAGAATAACAAAGAGCGCTGCAAGACACGGATAACGCATAAATCTATTCTTTTTTGCAATACTCGTAAATTTTGAAATTATTTTTTCCCGAAATGTTTTTTTCATCAGATTCCTCAAACCCGTTATGGTTCTGTGTATTCAATCCACTATGTATATATACTATGTCGTTTTGTTTTGTGATGTCATTTATATCGAATACTATATATAGTTCTGATTAGTATCATAACACATAAAATTTATTTGTACACCTTTTTTATGTAAATCAATCAATTTTTTGCATTTTTTTTATTATTTATTTCCATAAAGCGATGTGGTATACTCCGTATAGGCAGATTTAAAGCGACGGAAATTAATTCAATCAAGCCACTATTTAACATACCACTTGTTATTATTTTTATGCAAGTTATCCTTCATTTTATTTTCTGAAAACTTCACGCTTTTCCCTGTCTTTTTGATTAATTAATGTTATCACTATATTATTTTATTAAATATAATTAAGAAAGGATTACTATTATGGCTGGTTCATCTTTTGGAAATATCTTTCGGATTACCACATGGGGAGAATCCCACGGTGCGGCGCTCGGTGTAGTGGTAGACGGCTGTCCTGCCGGACTGTCACTGACTCCTGACGATATTCAGTCCTACCTGGACAGACGCAAGCCCGGACAGACCCGGATTTCCACTCCCCGAAAAGAAGCGGATGCCGTAGAGATTCTCTCAGGTATCTTCGAGGATCGTACTACGGGCACTCCGATCTCTATGCTGGTACGTAATACATCACAACACTCCGCTGACTACAGTGAGATTGCAAATTACTACCGCCCAGGACACGCCGACTATACGTTTGACGCTAAATACGGATTCCGCGACTACCGCGGCGGCGGCCGATCCTCAGGGCGTGAAACAATCGGACGTGTTGCCGCAGGAGCGGTTGCCGCAAAGCTTCTGTTGGAATTCGGTATTATTGTGACGGCATACACAGAGTCTATCGGTCCGATTCATATCAATATGGATAAATTTGACCAAGATGCCATCCTTTCAACTCCTACCTGCATGCCTGACAGAGATGCTTCGATTCAGGCGGAATCTTTTCTCGCCGACTGCATGAGAAGTTATGACTCCGCCGGCGGTGTGATTGAATGTATCATAGACGGTGTTCCCGCCGGGCTCGGCGACCCCGTCTTCGAGAAGCTGGACGCAAACCTCTCAAAAGCAATTATGTCCATAGGCGCTGTCAAAGCCATAGAAATAGGTGCCGGGACCAAAGCTGCTTCCCGCCATGGTTCCGAAAACAACGATTTCTTCTATATGGACAACAACAAAGTTGCCAAGCGCACCAATCACGCAGGCGGCATCTTAGGCGGCATCAGCGACGGTTCCAGAATCCTTCTGCGTGCATACGTGAAACCCACACCATCGATCTTCTCACAACAGGAAACGGTCAACAAACAAGGGGAAAACATAGAAATCTCTATCAAAGGGCGTCACGATCCTGTCATTGTTCCTCGCGCAGTAGTCGTCGTGGAAGCGATGGCCGCGCTCACGGTCGCGGATGCTCTGCTTATGAATGCAAGTGCAAAACTTACCAATTTAAAAAAGATATATGACAGGTAATCTCTGTCATATATCTTTTTTCTAAATTTATCCTAATTCATTAAATAACTGCTGATACAATATAATGTCTGTCCGTTATAATCCACT
>CAMWXF010000235.1 GCA_947178115.1 uncultured Lachnospiraceae bacterium | reverse complement strand
CAAAGCTTAAGAAGAACAGAAGGATGTCCACCGGCATCTTGATAAGCACTTCCGTTCCGCCGATCAGACCATACAACGCATTTACAAGAAAAGCGCTGCACAACATCTGGCAGAGGGCCAGCAGACAGTACTTGCCCGCGGTGACCGCAAGATTTCCCTTACTCTTAAATACGACCCGGTAATTGATCAGGAAATTGTATACGGCGGAAATCACCCGCGCGCATACGGTCGCCGCCACAATATACGGAATGCCGCGCACTGCCTCTCCAAGCGGCTCAAACATCATGCAGAACATGTGAAAAAGCAACAGATCCAGCACGCTTGATGAGATCGACGAGAACAGGAACTTCCCGAACACCAGATAGATCCGCACGGAATCCTTGATCGGATTGAAATGGCTTGTCCTGTTTTCCTCGATGTAAACCGTCTCCACCGGCACTTCCGTAATCGGAATGTTCAGATTCTTCGTCTCGATCAGCATATTGGTCTCATACTCGAACCGCTCCCCTTTTACCTGCATCAATTCTTTCATAAAAAAGGCCGGAATCGCCCGCAGTCCGGTCTGGGTATCCGAGACGGATAATCCCAAAAGATACCGGAATACCTTCCTCGTGCACTTGTTGCCAAAAGATGACCTTGCCGGAACAGAGGGTGCATCGAAATCCCTGCATCCCAGTATCAGTGCCGTCGGATTCTCCCACAGCTTGCGCATGCATACCAGAATATCCTCCGGGGTATGCTGTCCGTCGGAGTCCGCCGTCACACAGCCCGCAACGTCGCCGTATACCCACAGACAATGATTGAACGCCGTCTTAAGCGCACGACCTTTACCCAGATTCACGGCATGGTGCAGCACAGTGCAGTTATCCACCGCCTCCGCCTGTGCAAAAAGCTCCTCATACTGCTCCCCGCTGCCATCGTCCACCACAATCACGTGACGGATTCCCGTCTCATGCAGTGCGCGAAGCAGCGTAATCAACTTTTCGTCCGGTTCATACGCCGGTATGATCACCGGTATATCATAGTAGGAAGCCATTTCCCGTTCTCCTTCTTAGTTCAAACTCAGGCGTCTTTTGACACGCGTGTCAGTTCCATATTCGCACCGTCATCCACGATGCGGTACAACACACCGCAGGCAAAAGCGCCCTCCCGCGTAATCTCATCGAAAACCTCGCCTGCATCCGCTTCCGTATCCTCCGCATAGAGATAGGTGGCATGGGAGGCTCTGATCTCCTGCACCATCCATTCCGTAGGCGCGTCATCCAGGTTGACGCTCTTGTACACTACCGATATCGGGGAAGCCTCATAAGCCGTATAACTGTTATTCACCCAGCGGGGCGTATCGCCTCTGCGGATATAACACACTCTCGCACCCGTGTCCGTTTCGAGAATCCGTATCGTTTTCAAAAATTTCGCCTCATCCGCACCGATCATCTCTGCACGTTCGGCAAGTTTTGCCTCTGTTTCCTGACGATAACCGACCAGACCATGATACCCAATCCGATAGCCCGCTGTCAATGCCACAAAAAGGATAAAACACAAGTATGCACCGTATTTTCGTAGGAAATCCGGCACCTTTTCACTCTGAAATATCACATCTCCCCGATTCAGCCATATGCCTGCCAGGAACAGAAGCGTGCCAATGGTAAAAGGCGCCCCGTAACGCTCGATGGACGAGATCATCCCCGCCGCTTCCAGATACTGTGTCTCCGTAGCAAAGATCGTGATATGCGCCACAAAGATGATTCCATAGAAAAGTGCGCCGCTGACCACGGTAAACCATAATATGATCCGTCTCTGCCATCCGGACAGCAACGGACGCATAAGAATCACAAGAACGCAGATACACAGATACAGACCAAGCGGCGTCAGATCAATAACGACACTCTTCTCCTTATGAAGGGGCGAACTCACGAATGCCTTCAGAAAAGCCCTTGCAAATTCTCCCGTGTAACCGGAGATACCGTACTCGTCGGTAGTCATATACTTCACCGCCGTAGCCGTCGTCTTCGTTACACGCCGCATAATAAGACAGAAGAACATCCAGCTGCCGCCTGTAAGCACGGGTACTGATGCCACCGCCGCCACAGATAACAATCCCCGGAATTTATGTTGATCTGCCGCCACGAATGACATACCACGCGATTTATGCTCATCTGCTGCCACAGTTTCTCTGCGCTGATACAGCAGCATAAATATCAAGCCGAATAACGCCCAGACAAAACCGATGGATTTGACTAATACCAGAACTCCCAAATAGAGCCCCAGCCTTCCGTAAAAGTAAATTTCTTCGGAATTAACTTTACGAAATTCGCCTCGTGAACTCAAACTCCGGGTACGCTCTCCCTGCGGCATATCGGTCACCGCGTACAGGAAACCGCCATAGATACACGCCATAGTCAGGTCGGCGCAGAAACCGTCGTAACCGTATACCTCCGCTATACTCGGCATAAACCACAACGCTGCTGCCATGCAAAACATCACAAACACATTCCTGCCTTTTAGTCCCCTAAGCAGCGGCAGCAGAAACACCAGATTCATCACATAATAGCCGGCAAACGCCAATTCTTCCCGAAATTCGTGGGGACTCAAATGCAGAAACCACCACTTAATCAGCTGTGCCGCCGGCGGATAATCTCCGAATTCCGGAGCCACATTAGCATATTTCTTCGCAAATCCGTCTAAGATATACAATGATTTCACGTCTGTCGCCCAGAAATTGATATCATCCCACCATGTTACGACTTTGCCTGATGTACACAGTATTGTCACGATCAGCAGGAACACGGCCGTAAGAAATGACGCTTCTGTCATATTATTCAGGCATACCCTGCCAAACTCTTTACGCTGTTCCCGCCGCCTGCTCACCAGCCAAATACCAAACGACACCACCGCCAATACCGCAATCCCGTCAATCCACGACAACCGCCCCGCCATCGCAAGTACATAGAGAAGCAGTACAAGTCCACAGGTAAAGACCGGCATGATTTCCACCGGACTAACCCGAAAGCAATATGCCAGGAAAAATATACAAACCGAAACGGCAGCTATGTGAAGTATCGTCAAATATATCATTACCTTTTAAACCCCGTGTCTCACACTTTATATTCCTCTGTTTATTATACATACTCAGAAGCAGTATTGCATCTGCTTCTTTTGCACATAATATCACCCTGTCAATACTGACAGGGTGATGGATAACTCCTTATTCTTCCGGTTCAATCAATCCGTAGGTATTGCCTTTTCTCTTATAAACTACGTTGACCTGATCTGTCTCCGCGTTGCAGAACACGAAGAAGCTGTGTCCGAGCAGTTCCATCTGCACGCATGCATCCTCCGGATACATGGGTTTGATATCAAACTTCTTACTGCGGATGATCTGTACGTCCTCATCTTCCATGAAGTCCTTCTCCATAAACTCCTGTTTAAAGAAAGAACCTGCCTGTTTCTTGTCGATCAGTTTGTTCTTATATTTCTTAAGCTGTCTCTCGATAATCTCTTCCACCAGATCAATGGACACATACATATCGCTGCTGACCTGCTCAGAACGAATGATATTACCTTTCACCGGAATCGTTACTTCTATCTTCTGTCTGTCCTTCTCGACGCTCAAAGTAACATGTACTTCCGTATCCTCGGTAAAATACTTCTCCAGTTTACCGATCTTGTCCTCCACTGCCGCCCGTAAGCCGTCTGTTACATCAATATTTTTCCCAATAATTATAAATTTCATATCACTCATCCCTTCCATTGGAGTATTGTATAGTCATTATAGCATATTTGTCCTACTTGTTGCAACAATTCATGAGACATGTTTCTCCTTTTTTGACACCTCAAAAGTCAAGTGTTTTATATATTTTATTTCCAAAAAATGTTTTTTCATGACAACTTCACAAAACATCCGTTCTTTCGGTTACCATAAATCCAGAGTACCAATCCGGTCAA
>CAMWXF010000234.1 GCA_947178115.1 uncultured Lachnospiraceae bacterium | reverse complement strand
CTATTATTGCAGGCCCCTTTTATTTCATAGATAAAATTAAGACAGAGGAGAGAAGCGTGGATAAAGTAGATATTATCATCCCCGCCTACAAGCCCGACCGCAGGTTTCTGACGCTGATTGAACGTCTGGAACACCAGAGTGTTCCGGTAAACAGGATCATTGTCATGAATACGGAACAGAAATATTTCGACAGGCTTTTATATGGTACTTCGTTTCAAAAAGATTATCAGAATGTAGTGGTGAAGCATATATCGAAGAGAGAGTTCGACCACGGCAAGACAAGAAACAAAGGAGTACAGCTTTCGGATGCGGATTATTTCATTATGATGACGGACGATGCCATTCCTGCGGATGATTATATGGTGGAAGAACTGCTTGATCAGCTTCATCAGGATCAGGTGGCGGTGGCATATGCCAGACAACTTGCGGGCGAGGGCTGCAGCGAGGTTGAGAAGTATGCGAGGAATTTCAACTATCCGGGCGAGTCTTCGATCAAGACGAAGGCGGATCTTGAGACGCTCGGCATCAAGACTTTTTTCTGTTCCAATGTGTGCGCGGCTTATAACAGGGAAATTTTTGATACACTGGGCGGGTTTGTCAAGCATACAATATTTAATGAGGATATGATCTATGCCGCGAAGGCTGTCGAGGCCGGATACGGCATTGCGTATACCGCGCAGGCCAAGGTCTATCACTCGCACAATTATAATTGCAGAGAACAGTTTCACAGGAATTTTGATCTGGGCGTTTCGCAGGCACAGCATCCGGAAGTGTTTGCGGCCTATCCGTCGGAATCGGAGGGCATTCGTCTGGTCAGGCAGACAGCCGGGCATCTGAGCAAATTGAACTTAAGACGGCAGATTCCTTATCTGATCCTGCAGAGCGGATTCAAGTATATGGGATATCTGTTTGGCAGGCACTATCAGGCACTGCCGCCCAAAGTAGTTGTTGCCATGTCATCCAATAAAGAATATTGGAGATAACGTATCAGGTTAAATAATCAGGAGGATAAAAACATGTGTGGAATCGTAGGATATATCGGAACCAAACAGGCAGCCCCCATTATTTTAGACGGACTTTCCAAGCTGGAGTACCGTGGATATGATTCGGCGGGTATGGCGGTCTATGACGGTGATAAGATCCAGATCACGAAGTCGGTTGGAAGATTGAAGGTACTGGAAAATCTCACCCATGGCGGCGAGACTATGCCCGGCGTATGCGGAATCGGTCACACCAGATGGGCGACCCATGGGGTTCCCAGCGATACGAATGCACATCCCCATTTTAACACGGCGGAGACGATCACTGTGGTACATAACGGTATCATTGAGAATTATCTGCATCTTCGGCAGATGCTGACCGATAAGGGATATCAGTTTGTCTCCGAGACAGATACGGAGGTACTGGCGCATCTGCTGGATTACTACTACAAGGGAAATCCGCTGGAAGCAGTGACCAAGGTGCTCCACCGTGTGGAAGGGTCTTACGCGCTGGGGATTCTTTTTGCGGATTGTCCGGATCAGATTTTTGCGGCGAGAAAAGATTCTCCGCTGATTGTGGGACAGAATGAAGAAGGCTGTTTTATCGCTTCCGATGTGCCCGCTATTTTAAAATATACGAGAAAAGTTTACTACGTGGATAATCAGGAAGTGGTACGCCTGCGTGCGGATCATATGCATTTCTACACGGTAGATGAGGAGGAGACAAGTAAAGAGCCCGTCACCATCGAGTGGGATGCCAATGCTGCGGAAAAGGCGGGATACGAGCACTTTATGCTTAAGGAAATGTATGAGCAGCCCAAGACCGTGACGGATACGTTGATGCCGCGGATTCAGAAGAATGACATTGTGATAGAAGAGTTAAATATGACGGATGATGAGCTGGCTGCGATCCGTAAGATACATATCGTGGCATGCGGTTCGGCATATCACGCGGGTATGACGGGTAAATATGTGATCGAAGGTCTGGCACGTGTTTCGGTGGAGGTAGACCTTGCCTCAGAGTTCAGATATCGCAATCCCATTCTGGAGGAGGGCGCTATGGTGGTGGTGATCAGCCAGTCCGGTGAGACGGCGGATACACTGGCGGCGCTTCGGGAGTCCAAGGCGCGCGGATTCAAGGTGCTGGGCATCGTCAACGTAGTGGGAAGCTCTATTGCCAGAGAAGCGGATAATGTCATGTATACATGGGCAGGACCGGAGATTGCCGTTGCCACCACGAAGGCTTACAGTGCACAGTTGATCGCTCTGTATCTGCTCGCGATGAAACTGGGCAGAGTGCGCGGACAGATCAATGATAAGACATTTACTTCTCTGTTGGGAGACCTGAAGCGTCTGCCGGATCAGATTGAAATGCTTCTCAACAATAAGTTAAAGATACAGAAATTTGCCAATCGCTATGTGGGTGCCAAGGATGTGTTCTTTATCGGCAGAGGTATTGATTACGCAATCTCTCTGGAGGGCTCTCTGAAATTAAAAGAGATTTCCTATATTCATTCCGAGGCTTATGCGGCAGGAGAATTAAAGCACGGGACGATCTCTCTGATCGAGGAGGGAACACTGGTTGCGGCTGTCTCTACGCAGCCGGAGCTGTATGCGAAAACGATCAGTAATATGGTAGAGGTCAAAGCGAGGGGCGCGTTTGTGTTGGCGGTCACTTGTGAGGGGAATAAAGAGATCGAGAAAGCGGCTGATTACGTGATCTATATTCCGGAGACGAATCCATATTTTGCCAATTCGCTGGCGATCATACCGCTGCAGTTGTTTGGGTATTATGTGTCTGTTGGGAAAGGATGCGATGTGGATAAACCTAGGAATTTGGCGAAATCGGTGACGGTGGAGTAACAGAGGAGTGGGTTATTATATAGGCTGAGAGGGCAGATTGCGCAAAATGTTCTCTCGCGTCGGGCTCCGTCATATGGAGTTTCTAAATATTCCGGAGATGTTGTGAAAGACGGACGCAACCGCCCGACATTCGCCATCCAGGCTCAGGTCGGGCTTTTCAGAACATCCATGTTCTGAAATTGCTGTATTTTGAACGGAATATTAAGAAACTCTCATATTCCTACGCAGGACAGCTTCGTGAACATTTTGCGCAATCTGCCGGCGTAGCTCTTAAAAAAATGAGCTTCATCCTGAGAAACATTGGGGTGAAGCTTTTTATTTGGAAAATTTTTTTAAATAAAACACAAATTCAATAAAAATTCATCACAGATTATACACAATTAGATAATATACTGACTTCAAGGTCAAAGAAAAAACGGTGCTAAACCGCATGATATATACGGAAAGGAGTCAATGCTATGTACGACAACAATAACTATCCAAACACAAACTACGGATCGCAGAATAGCGATCAAACGACACAGAATCAAAACAGTAATCTTCCGACCGGTAATTTCCAGAACAGTGCTTCTCAGAACAGCAATCCTTACGGCAACCGTAATACCGGGGATTATTACAGGAATGTTTACCCGAACAACACGTACCCTCAGAGGGCGGCGAATAATCCGTATGAAAATCACACAGGAAGCTATCGGTACGGCAATACTTACCCCAACGACTATGCGCAGCGGGATGCGCAGACAGGAGCGAATAAGGAGAAGCAAAAGAAAGCAAAGAAGACATCCGGCGGTGGTTTTCTGAAAAAGGCAATGGTCAGCATATCGCTGGGACTGTTGTTCGGCGTGTTTGCCGGACTGGGAGTGTGGGGTGTACAGACGCTGACCGGCATGGTGGATAAGAATCATACGGAAGAAGTCTCACAGGTGGAGGAGACTATATCGGATGGGATTGCCGCTGTGACCGATAATGTTGCTAAGGAAATCGAGGAAAGTAACGATATAGTTAAGAGCGGTCTGCATGTGACGGAAAATGTTACGGCAAGTGTGTTTGATGTATCGGAAGTGGCCAGAGAGGTTATGCCGGCCATCGTATCGATCAACAATCATTATTCGGAGAAAATGTCT
>CAMWXF010000233.1 GCA_947178115.1 uncultured Lachnospiraceae bacterium | reverse complement strand
CGCAGGAGGTCGATGGAGTTTCCGATTTCGTATTTACCAACACATTAGGGAAGCCTTATGCTACAAATGCGATTAACTTTGTCCTGGATAACATTGTAAAGGCCTATAACAAATTAGAAGCTGCGCAGGCAGGAACGGAACACAGAGAGCCGGAACTGCTGCCGCATGTTTCCGCGCACATACTAAGGCATACTGCCTGTACAAGGCTGGCAGAATCAGGGCTTGAACCTAAAGTGTTGCAGTATATCATGGGCCATGCCAACGTATCCGTGACATTAGATGTATACACTCATTTGGATTTTACGCAGATTCAGGAGAAGATGGAAGCGGTACAGGAGAATATGAAGATTGGATAAAAAAACACCTGTTGTCATTCGGTATAAAATACGATATGGCAGCAGGATTTTTTCACAAAAGGTACAGAAAAGGTACAAAAAGGGAAGTTTCAAGAATTATGATACCTTACAAATCCCCATTTTATCAGCTTTTCAGAAATTATTTATACAATTTTAGCACTCACCTCTTGACAGTGCTAACAGTTTGCTGTATTGTGATATTGTAAATAGAACAGATGTGACAAAAATGCCACAAGTCACCGGCAGCGCATATGACAGAATAGGTTAACATAATGTATACGTTTTGCCAATACCATACGCGCGCAGAAAAGGAGGCTGTTATGAACTTAACAAAACTTACCCAGAAATCCATACAGGCAGTAGAACAATGTGAGAAACTGGCATATGAATACGGCAATCAGGAGATTGAGCAGGAGCACTTGCTTTACAGTCTGCTCACCATCGACGACAGCCTGATCTTGAAATTGATCGAAAAGATGGAAATACAGAAGGAATACTTCGTGAATCGCGTGGAGCAGGGACTGCGCAAACGGACTAAGGTGCAGGGAGGACAGATTTATATCGGGCAGGATCTGAACAAAGTACTGATCAGTGCTGAGGATGAGGCCAAAGCGCTTGGCGACGAGTATGTGTCTGTAGAACACTTATTCCTTGCAATGATCAAACATCCGAATAGAGAAATCAAGGAAATCTTCCGCGAATTTGGCATTACAAGAGAGCGGTTCCTGCAGGCGTTGTCTACGGTACGGGGCAATCAGAGAGTGACTTCGGACAATCCGGAGGCGACTTATGATACCTTGGAGAAGTACGGCCAGGACTTGGTGGAAAAAGCGAGAAACCAGAAGCTTGACCCCGTAATCGGCAGAGATAATGAGATTCGTAATGTCATTCGTATCCTTTCTCGCAAAACGAAGAATAATCCGGTACTGATCGGTGAGCCCGGTGTGGGCAAGACCGCGGTGGCGGAAGGGCTGGCACAGCGTATCGTCCGGGGAGATGTACCGGAAGGCTTGAAAGATAAGAAGATTTTTGCACTGGATATGGGTGCTCTTGTTGCGGGGGCGAAGTATCGGGGCGAGTTCGAGGAGCGTCTGAAAGCGGTGCTTGATGATGTGAAAAACAGCGACGGGCAGATTATTCTTTTCATCGACGAGCTGCACACCATCGTGGGCGCGGGCAAGACGGACGGTGCCATGGATGCGGGCAATATGCTCAAACCTATGCTGGCGCGGGGCGAGCTGCACTGTATCGGTGCTACGACGCTGGACGAATACCGGCAGTATATCGAGAAGGATGCGGCGTTGGAGCGGCGTTTCCAGCCTGTTATGGTGGATGAGCCGACGGTGGAGGATACCATATCCATTTTGCGTGGACTAAAAGAGCGGTATGAGGTTTTCCATGGCGTGAAAATCATGGATAACGCGCTGGTTAGCGCGGCGGTGCTGTCTAACCGTTATATTTCCGACAGATTTCTGCCGGATAAAGCGATTGATCTGGTGGATGAGGCGTGCGCGTTGATTAAAACTGAGCTGGATTCCATGCCGACGGAGCTTGATGAATTGCAACGTAAAGTCATGCAGTTAGAGATCGAAGAGACGGCTTTGAAAAAAGAGGACGACAACTTGAGCAGAGAGCGCCTCGGCAATTTACAGAGAGAGCTGGCGGAACTAAAAGAAGAACTGAAAAATCGCATGGCACAGTGGGAGAACGAAAAGGCTTCGGTGGAGAGACTGTCCAAGATCCGTGAGGAGATTGACGAGGTCAACAACCAGATTCAGGTTGCCCAGCGTGACGGCGATTACGAGAAAGCGGCGGAATTAAGCTATGGAAAATTGCCTTCTTTGAAACAGCAGTTGGAGATTGAGGAGGAAAAAGTCAGCAAAGAGGATTTGTCTCTGGTGCATGAGAGCGTTTCCGACGAGGAGATCGCGAAGATCATCTCCAGATGGACGGGAATTCCGGTGTCTAAGCTGACGGAGAGCGAGCGGAATAAGGCGCTGCACTTGGATGACGAGTTACACAAACGGGTGATCGGGCAGGATGAAGGCGTGACGAAGGTGACAGAAGCCATTATCCGTTCTAAAGCCGGAATCAAAGATCCTACCAAACCCATCGGTTCCTTCCTTTTCTTAGGACCTACCGGCGTGGGTAAGACGGAGCTGGCTAAAGCGCTGGCGGCATCACTGTTTGACGATGAGGCGAATATGGTTCGTATCGATATGAGCGAATATATGGAGAAATACTCTGTATCCAGACTGATCGGGGCGCCTCCCGGGTATGTGGGGTATGAGGAAGGCGGACAATTGACTGAAGCAGTCAGAAGAAAACCTTACTCTGTCGTATTGTTCGACGAGATAGAGAAGGCGCATCCCGATGTGTTCAATGTGCTTTTGCAGGTGCTCGACGACGGGCGGATTACGGATTCACAGGGCAGAACAGTGGATTTCAAGAACACGATCCTGATCATGACCTCGAACATCGGCGCGAATTATCTGCTGGACGGTATCGACGCACAAGGCGCGATCACACCGGAGGCGGAAGAGATGGTGATGGGTGATTTGCGGAATCATTTCAGACCGGAATTCTTGAACAGGCTGGATGAGACGATTCTCTTTAAGCCGCTCACCAAGGATAACATCGGCGGCATTATCCGTCTGATCGTGGATGATCTGAACAGGCGGCTTGCAGACAGGGAACTGCAGATTGAGCTGACTCCGGAGGCGGAGCGGTTTATCGTGGAGAACGCTTACGATCCGGTTTACGGTGCAAGACCGCTGAAACGGTATATCCAGAAGTATGTGGAGACTCTGTCGGCGAAGCTGATTCTGGCGGATCAGGTGGAGGCGAAGGATACGATTCAGATTGTGCTACAGGACGGGAAATTGGCGGCGGTGCGGAAGTAAACGGAAACAGCAGGGTTGCTATAAAAAGTGCTCTGCTGTTTTTGATTGAAGAGTCGGAATATGAATGTTATGCTAAATATAGTGTATCCTACGATGCTTGATTTACATTGCGAAGGCAAGATGGTAAACTATAAGCGGCATTTTATGATTGAGAGACAATAGGAGGGAAATAACATGCGATATCCTGAATTTTTACAGCAAAACGGTACGATAGCTTTCGTGGCACCATCCTTCGGGTGTGCGACAGAACCATACAAGAGCGGATTTTTGCGTGCACAGGAGAAATGGGGTGCACAAGGGTTTCATCTGGAACTCGGACCGAACTGCTATGTGGAGCAGGGGGTAGGGATCAGTAACGCACCGGACCGGTGCGGCGCGGAACTGACTGAATATTACTGCAGGGAGACGAATGATTGTATCATATCCTGCGGCGGCGGGGAGCTGATGTGTGAGATCTTAGACTATGTGGATTTTGATAAAATCAGGAAGGCGGCGCCTAAATGGTACATGGGATATTCGGATAATACGAATATGACATTTCTCTTAACGACGCTGTGCGACACGGCATCCATATACGGACCCTGTGCATCGTCTTATGGCATGGAGCCGCTGCATCAGTCGCTGGAAGATGCGATGCTGTTATTGCAGGGGCGTAAGCTGACCATGCAGGGATATGATATGTGGGAAAAAGAGTCGGTGAAGGACGAGGAAC
>CAMWXF010000232.1 GCA_947178115.1 uncultured Lachnospiraceae bacterium | reverse complement strand
TGGAGGGCTGAAAAATGAGTACTACTTCTCAAGCGAGTCAAAGAATCAATGCTTTGCTCGATGAAAACAGTTTCGTTGAGATCGGTGCGCTTGTAACGGCGAGAGCTACGGATTTCAATCTGAAACAGGCGGAAACTCCTTCGGACGGCGTTGTGACCGGCTACGGAGTGATCGACGGTAATCTTGTGTATGTATATAGCCAGGATGCGTCCGTTTTAAACGGCACAGTCGGCGAGATGCATGCTAAGAAAATTGCAAACCTCTATGATCTGGCGCTTAAGACAGGTGCACCTGTGATCGGACTGATCGATTCCGCCGGACTTAGACTGCAGGAGGCGACAGATGCCTTAAACGGTTTTGGTGAGATCTACATGAAGCAGACGCTTGCTTCCGGTGTGATTCCCCAGATCACGGCAGTATTCGGAAGCTGCGGCGGCGGGCTTGCACTGATTCCTGCAATGGCGGACTTTGCTTTTATGGAGGAGAAGAAAGCAAAATTATTCGTGAACTCGCCCAATGCTTTGGAGGGTAATGAGATTTCCAGATGCGACACTTCTTCCGCGGCATTCCAGAGTGAAGAGACAGGACTTGTGGATGCAGTCGGTGATGAGGCAGCCATCATGGCACAGATCAGACAGCTTGTATCCATGCTGCCGGCCAATAATGCGGAGATCGCGGTAGGAGACTGCACGGATGATCTGAACAGAGCATGTGCAGAGATCGTGAACTGTGTGGGCGATACGTCCATTGCTTTGTCACAGATTGCAGATGACGGCATTTTTGTGGAAGTAAAGCAGAACTATGCGAAGGATATGGTTGCAGGATTTATCAGATTAAACGGTGCGACCATCGGTGCAGTTGCTAACCGTACGCAGGTATATAATGCCGACGGTGAAGTGACTGATAAATTTGATGCGGCATTGTCCGTAAGAGGAGCAGAGAAAGCGGCAGAATTCATTAATTTCTGCGATGCTTTTGATATTCCGGTACTTTCTCTGACTAACGTTGCGGGATTTGCGGCGACCAAGTGTTCCGAGCGGAGAATTGCGAAAGCTGTAGGGAAACTTACATATGCTTTTGCCAATGCAACAGTTCCGAAAGTGAATGTGATCATCGGCAAGGCATACGGAAGCGCTTATGTGGCAATGAATTCCAAGGCGATCGGTGCAGATATTACGATCGCATGGCCTGATGCCGAGATCGGAATGATGGATGCGAACCTTGCGGCGAAGATCATTTGTGACGGACAAGGCTCTGAAGCTATCGACGCATGTGCGAAAGAATATGCTGCACTGCAGAATAATGTGACAAGTGCGGCAAAGAGAGGATATGTAGACCAGATCGTAGAGCCTGTTGACACGAGAAAATATGTGATCGGCGCTTTCGAGATGTTAGCTACTAAGAGTGAAGGCCGTCCGGATAGAAAACACGGTACAGTCTAGAAAGGATGATGCTTAATATGAAAAAATTATTCGCAATATTAGGTGTGATTACCTGTATGATCGGATTGTGTGCATGCGGACAGGAAGAAGCAGGAACAGGGGACGCCAACACAGAAAGTATGGTGCAGTTTGGTGAGACGACAGTACAGCAGATGGACGAGATCGTTAAGCAGGGTGCCATAGAGCAGTATGAATCACAGCCGGAAATCTATGCCGGACTTCTCGGATGGCAGGATGCGTTGAATGATATCGGTACCTTTGAGGGACCGAACGGCGGTACGGCTGTTGTCACCGATGAGGAAATGATTGTTACTGTCAATGTGTTAGGATCCAGCCATAATGCTACGGTAGAGATTGTCTTTGATGCTACTACGGGTGGTTATGCGGGAATTACAACCAATGTGGCATATTCCCTCGGCGAGATCATGATCAAGGCGGCGATGAATACTGTGATCGGTATGGGAACCGTTTTTGCCGTACTGATTTTGATCAGTCTGATCATTTCCTGCTTTACGCTGGTTTCCAAGTTGGAAACCAATAAGCAGAAACCTGCAGCGAGCGCGTCAGCCGGCAGTGTACAGTCTGATCCTGTAGTGACGCAGATTGCGCAGAAAGAGGAACTGTCTGACGATACAGAGCTGGTGGCAGTGATTGCAGCGGCGATTGCGGCATATGAAGGTTCCGGTTCCACAGACGGATTTGTAGTACGATCCATCAGAAAATCTAATAAGAGTAAATGGCAGAATGCCTAATAGTCATAGGAGGATATTAAAATGAAAAATTATACAATCACCGTAAACGGAAGCGTATATGATGTAGTAGTGGAAGAGGGCGCTACAAGCGGCGCACCTGCGGCGGCTGCACCCGCAGCACCGAAGGCAGCTCCCAAGGCGGCTCCGGCTCCCGCAGCAGCACCGGCAGCAAGCGGCGCAGCGGGCAGTGTTAAGATTGAGGCCGGCGCGGCAGGTAAAGTATTTAAGATTGAGGCAAACGTAGGACAGGCAGTGAAGAAAGGTGACGCTGTCGTGATCGTGGAGGCCATGAAGATGGAGATCCCTGTAGTTGCTCCCCAGGACGGTACTGTAGCAAGTATTAATGTGGCAGTAGGTGACGCTGTGGAAGCAGGCGCTTTACTGGCAACATTGAACTAAGAGGGTGCGCGCACAATGCGATGAATCCGCATTTGAGTGTATCTGAAACTAAAACTACAGGAGGTTAATAAAATGTATATAGTTGAGACGCTTAGTAATCTGATACATCAGACTGCGTTCTTTAATTTGGATGTGCGGAACTATGTCATGATTGCCGTAGCACTTTTTTTCCTATATCTGGCAATTGCCAGGGGATTTGAACCCCTTCTGCTGGTTCCGATCGCATTCGGTATGCTGCTCGTGAATATCTATCCGGATATCATGGCACCGTACGGGGAAGGCGGTGCCGGTGGCGGTCTGCTGTATTATTTCTATAAGCTGGACGAATGGGCGATTCTGCCGTCCCTGATCTTCATGGGTGTAGGTGCCATGACGGATTTCGGTCCACTGATTGCTAATCCGAAGAGCTTTCTTCTCGGTGCGGCAGCGCAGTTCGGTATTTTCGCAGCATATTTCGGAGCTATTTTCCTTGGCTTCAATGATAAAGCAGCAGCAGCTATCTCCATTATCGGTGGTGCGGATGGTCCTACATCGATCTTCCTTGCAGGTAAGCTGGGACAGACTACTCTGATGGGACCGATCGCCGTAGCGGCGTATTCTTATATGGCGCTTGTACCGATTATCCAGCCGCCGATCATGAAACTCTTTACGACAGAGAAGGAGAGAAAGATTAAGATGGGGCAGCTTCGTCCTGTCAGCAAATTAGAGAAGATTCTTTTCCCGATCGTGGTTACGATTGTTGTATCTCTGATTCTTCCTACCACGGCGCCGCTCGTAGGTATGCTGATGTTAGGTAACCTGTTCAGAGAGTCAGGCGTGGTAAGACAGTTGACAGATACGGCTTCCAATGCACTGATGTATATCGTAGTTATTATCCTTGGTACATCCGTAGGTGCGACCACCAGTGCAGAGGCATTCCTTAACTGGGATACTCTTAAGATTGTCGCATTAGGTCTGATCGCATTTGCATTCGGTACTGCTGCCGGTGTACTGTTCGGCAAACTGATGTGTGTACTGACTAAGGGTAAGGTAAATCCGCTGATAGGTTCCGCAGGTGTATCTGCCGTACCTATGGCGGCGAGAGTATCTCAGAAGGTTGGTGCAGAGGCAGACCCGACCAACTTCCTGTTAATGCATGCTATGGGTCCTAACGTAGCGGGCGTTATCGGTACTGCGGTTGCAGCCGGTACATTTATGGCAGTGTTCGGCGTGTTCTAATGGAGTAAAATCTTTCGGATTATAAAAAATTGGGCTTCGCTCAATTGCGAGATTTGCTCCGTAACCTTGGGAATTGCTGTGAATTTAATTATAATGAGAAAGGAATGAAAATATAATGGCAGAACAGATTAAAAAGCCGGTTGGAATCATGGAAACCGTTCTTCGTG
>CAMWXF010000231.1 GCA_947178115.1 uncultured Lachnospiraceae bacterium | reverse complement strand
CCACATTCTTAAGCGCTGCCCCCAGCTCTATCCCTAACACATCGGGACTGATATAGACACGAAATACGTCGCTCATAAATATGTTCTGTAAATATTCTGCTGTTGCCTTCTTCTTAGCCCCCACCACAATGGTTGTCGGTATGCCGCGCCCTACTTCTTCCGCATGAGACGGCCCCGACAAAACGGCCACTTCCGCTTGCGGAATTTCCTCTTCGATAATCTGTGACAAAGTAAGCAGCGTATTCTCTTCGACACCCTTCGCCACATTCACGATAAGCTGCCCTTCTTTCACATAAGGCTGCATATTGTGCGACGTACCTCTCGTATAGGGGGACGGCACTGCCAGCACCAAAACATCCCTGCCCGTTACGGCTGCCTCAAGATCGGTAGTAAACTCCATATCCTCAGGCAGTTTTACCCCCGGCAGCTTATCTTTGTGCTCGTGCTCGTTCTGAAGCATCTTGATCTCCGCTTCCACGATCGACCATACCGTCACATGATGTCCATTCTTATGTAAAAGAAGCGCCAATGCAGTTCCCCAGCTTCCGGCGCCGATGATACTGATATCAGCCATTTGTTTTTCCTCCCGATTTTCTTTTCATGTCAGCAATTACTATGATTTCTGTTCAGTTTGATCCGCTTTCCCGGCTTCATCCTGTGCGCCCTGTCCATCTTTATTCTTATGCGTCAGATAAGTTTTGCGCTCCGTCCCGCTAAGCAGCCTCTTAATATTGCCTCTATGCTTATAATATGCCATGATCGTGAGCACACCCGCTATGATGTACATCTCGATCAGCAGATTCTGCGGCATTCCGAATATATCCATCTGCCCCAGCACGATCAGCTCAATAAAGAAACCCGCATACACCAGCAGCGATCCCAGCGATACATAATGCGTCGTGAAGAATGCTCCGAAGAACAGTATTACGCCCATTGGAATCAGGTACGGATGAAACGAAAGAATCATACCCGCCGTGGCCGCAATTCCCTTACCACCTTTGAAGTGCAGATAAAACGGGAAGTTATGTCCTAAAATCGCACCTGTAGCCGCATACATTTTGAGCAGATACAGCATATCCGGATACGACTCTCCAAAAATCAGGTCTGTCACTACCACCGCCAGAATACATTTCACAATGTCACAGAGAAGTACCAGCAGCCCTGCCTTCGTCCCCAGCACCCGCATGGTGTTGGTTGTACCCGCATTGCCGCTTCCGTAGTCTCTGATATCAATTCCGTGCAGTTTTCCATAGATATATGCCGTCTGAAACATTCCGAACACATATCCGATCACCAAACAAATTATCCGTTCCACTTTTACTTGTTTTCCTTTCTCTCTCTTATAATAAACTTAAACGGCGTTCCTCTGAATCCAAAAGTTTCTCTGATCTGGTTCTCCAAATATCGCGTATAAGAGAAATGCATAAGTTCCTTATCATTGACAAAGATCACGAATGTGGGTGGTTTCACCGCCGCCTGTGTAATATAGTACAGGCGCAGGCGTTTCCCCTTATCGGATGGCGGCTGCTGCAAAGCTACCGCTTCCGCCATGATCTCATTGAGCACTCCCGTCGCCACGCGCATGGAATGATTTTCGTTTACCACGTCAATCATATCATACAGCTTCGGCAGCCGCTGTCCCGTCACCGCCGATATAAACATGATCTCCGCATAGGGCATGAAAGAAAGTACTTGTCTTACTTTCTGCGTAAACTCATTTACAGTCTTATTGTCCTTCTCAATGGCATCCCACTTATTCACCGCAATAATCGTCGCCTTGCCACGATCATGCGCTATTCCGGCAATCTTGGCATCCTGCTCCGTCACACCCTCAGTCGCATCGATCACAAGCACAACGATATCGGCGCGTTCCACTGCCGCAACAGTACGGATGATCATATACCGCTCCAGCTCTTCCTTGATCTTATTCTTTCTGCGCAGTCCTGCCGTATCGATAAAGACATACTCCCTGCCGTTATGGGTGATCTCTGTATCAATGGCATCTCGTGTGGTACCCGCAATATCGGATACAATCACGCGGTTTTCACCGATCAGCCGGTTGATAATCGAAGATTTCCCAACATTCGGTTTCCCTACGATAGCAATCTTGACACGTTCGTCCTCTTCCTCCGCCGCCGCTTCCCGGTCGAAATAAGAAGCCGCCTCATCCAGCAACTCGCCGAATCCCAGTTTGTTGACAGAAGAGATCGGATACGGCTCTCCGATTCCCAGATTATAAAACTCGTATACATCCGCCATGTATTTGTTGAAATCATCTACTTTATTAACTGCCAGAATAACCGGTTTTTGCGACCGCCTAAGCATATCCGCCACTTTGGAGTCCGCATCCACAAGCCCCTGCTTCACATCCACCATAAAAATGATCACATCCGCCGTATCAATGGCGATCTGCGCCTGTTCCCTCATCTGTGAGAGAATGATATCTTTACTGTCCGGCTCGATACCGCCCGTATCGATCAATGTAAAATTCATATCCAGCCACGAGACATCCGCATAAATGCGATCCCTTGTAATACCCGGAGTATCTTTAACGATCGATATATTCTCACCTGCCAATGCATTGAACAGTGTGGATTTGCCCACATTCGGCCTTCCTACCACCGCCACGATCGGCTTTCTCTTCTTACTCATATGTCTGCTCCGTTTCACGACATTGCCATAACCAACAGCTTAATATACAATGTATCTCCATACACTTATCACGTTTTATTATTTTCCAAGCACAGTATGCACAAACTCATACCCGCTTGATTTTACAATATCTACCTGTACTTGTAAAGCCTTTTCCATGTCTTGTACCGTAACATCATCCAAAAAGTAATCCTCTCCGCTACGCAGCACATTCTGCGGAAGCAGGATCCTGTCGCCCAGTTTCTTTCCCTGAAGCTGCCTGATCATGTCTTGTCCCGTCAGAAGCCCGGACACGGTAATCTGCTCACCAAAGAAATCATTTGTTATCGCATAGACATGGATATGATACTGCGGAAAACATCCCATCATCTGCTCCGCCATAAATGTAATAAAGGGATACGCCAGCTTCCCAGTCACTAACGACAGTTCCCCGCCGCATCCGGCATACTTTGACTTCTCGCCCGCAACCTGCGCCATCGTCTCCTCAAATTCATCTAAGAGCAGTCTAAGCATACCTACGCCATTTTCAAGCTGCGGATAGCCGTCATAGTTCTCCGCCCCGGGCAGCTCTTCTTCCGCCAGTACATACCACTCATCGGATGCATGTATAAAATGTGTACCGTGTTCCCGATATAATCTCTGCTGCCATCCATGTATACAGTTTATAACCTGCTTAGCATCCTCTTTTTCAAAAGGCTTCAGCGGATACAGCCCGTCCCGATACTTAGAAAGCCCTACCGGCACCACCGACACGCTCTCCAAGTGCGGCAGATATGCAGTCAGATCCGATATGCTTCGTTCCAGCTCCGCCCCGTCATTAATATCCTTACACAGTACAATCTGCCCATTCATGGTAATGCCTGCGTCATACAGCTTCCGAACTTTCTCAAGCGCCTGTCCGGCAAATCGGTTATTTAACATCATACAGCGCAGCTGTGGGTTCGTGGTCTGAAAAGAAATATTAATAGGAGACAGACGGTACCTGATCACCCGCTCGATATCCTCATCCGACATATTGGTCAGTGTCACATAATTGCCCTGCAGAAAAGAAAGTCTGGAATCATCATCCTTGAAATAGAGAGTCTCTCTCATCCCCTTCGGCATCTGATCTATGAAACAGAATATACATTTATTGTGACAGGATCGATACTCGTCCATCAATCCGTTCTCAAAAATAATACCCGGATCCTCATCATAATCTTTATCAATCTCGAGAAGCCACTCTTCCCCGTTCTTCTTGCGGATCAGCATCTCTATATATTCATCCTGCATCAAATACTGATAGTCAAAAATGTCTTCGATCGCACTGCCATTGATGGCGAGCAGAACATCCCCCG